>NZ_KV806780.1:0-76189 GCF_001811845.1 Corynebacterium sp. HMSC062E11 | reverse complement strand
ACCACACCGCTACCATTTCAGTCTTCTGAACATTGGGCTGCTGATCGTGCTCCTTCAATTCTTTAGGCGCGAGGGAGCCGGCGCTGGCTGCATCGAATTTCAGCGGTGACCGGGGAAGTTGGATAGGCGATTGGATCATGGATCACAGTGTAAAGGGGTTAGAGCCGCCTTTCTCGTCGCTTCAACACCCAATGGGGAGTAGGACCCGTGTTGGACGACGGGCCAACTAACCTCGAAGCGGCTTAGCGCACCCAGCGCTGTTCAGCGAAATTCAGAACGGCGTCAACCTGCCGGCCAGTGAGGCCAAGGGAGAGTTCCGCCTCTGAGCTCGTTCCGTCGGTGCGGTAAGCAGCCACAGTCCATCCATTGTTGTTCGCAGTATCCACGGTAGCGATCCGGGAGCCCTCCGCCAGTGCAGCGCCACGTGACCTCAACCAGTTCGGGTTGTTTGCGCGGAACTCTCCGGACATGGCCTTCGCCAGTGTGCCGTCTGGCTGAAGGAGGAGAAGGGGCGCCGAGTAATAGAAATAGGTCCGTTCACGGTCTTCCGGACCTTCGGTTTTGCTGCGAAGGTAAACCAACTCACCAATGAGAGCGGGACGGTATTCCACCCATCCATTGCGCCACGCGGTGCGCAGACGCCGAGCTTGACCGATTGCCTGAAAGATGTGCCACAGGCTCACAGCGACAAAGGTCGCGCTGAGGAAACAAAAAATGATAGGGATTAGCGAAAATATGCCGATGTCAGAGAAGCTGAATCGCGGAGGACCAAAATCACCAGCGAAGAAAGAGATCGACATCTTGCACATAAATAGACCAACTAGACCTATGATGAGCCAGACCGACAGGTCGCTGAGCTTAATGCGCCCTGGCTGAGGCCCTGCCTCCTCGATGACCTCGCGGAGCCCTGAACTATCTATTCTCGGGTTCGGCTGAGCATCGTGGGCGCGCTGTTCTTTCGGAGCAAGCCGGGGTGTGGCGTTCAGACTAATTCCACACTGCGTCCGCGGAAGCTGTAGAGGTGTATGGTCCATGGGCCACAGTGTAGCGCCAATCACACTCAGACTCTGAGTGCTAAACACTTAGTGTTCGGCGCGGGAGCCGCGAATCGATTGCTCGACTAAGGACAACACCTGCTCTAAATTCTTCGTGTCACCGAGTGCTAGGCGGTTGATAAAACCGTCCATGAAGGTCTCCAAGTATGTCACGAGGGTGTCGATGGAGACGTCATCGCGCAGCCGCCCCTTTTCGGCGTTGGACTCCAAGCGGGCGCGGACTGCCTTATCCAGAACCTGCTGTTCTTCGTGCCAGCGCGCGGCGAAAGAGGGATCGGTGCGCAGCATCGAGGTGACGGCAAGGCGCGTGGCCAGCCAGTCATGGCGCTCCGGGTGGCGCAGCATTTCACTCATGACCTCAACCAGACCGTTGTTGGCAACGACCTCAGCTTCGCGGGCGGCGTCTTCGCGTGCCAAGGCAAGGAAGAGGGACTCCTTATCGCCGAAGTGGTGAAAGATTGCGCCCCGCGATTTACCGGTGGCTTCTTCAAGGCGGCGAACTGTAGCCCCGTCATAGCCGTGCTCAGCAAAACACTTTCGAGCACCAACCAAGATGTCATTGCGGCGGCGATGAAGTTCAGAGTCGCTCATAATTGGCATGGCTGGAATCTCGCTCCTTAAAGCACGGCGGTGGATAGACGGGGGATAGAAGTAGTTAATGGTTAGGAAACAGAAAGGCCAGCCAGCACTCCTTGTTGCTAGCTGGCCTCCTGCCTAGCTATGCGGGGGATGCCCATTGTTGGCTACCCCGCATGTCGGACAAGGCTGATTTAGGCCTTGACCATCTGGCGCAGAACGAACTGCAGAATGCCGCCGTGGCGGTAGTAGTCGGCCTCACCAGGTGTGTCGATGCGAACCTTGGCATCGAACTCAACGGTCTCGCCGGACTCCTTGGTGGCGGTCACGTGGACCGTCTTCGGAATGCCGCCCTCGTTGAGGGCTGCGATGCCGTCGATGTCGAAGGTCTCGGTGCCATCCAAGCCCAGGGACTCGTGGGACTCGCCCTCCGGGAACTGCAGCGGGATGACGCCCATGCCAATGAGGTTCGAGCGGTGAATACGCTCGAAGGACTCAGTGATGACAGCCTTCACGCCAAGCAGGTTGGTGCCCTTAGCAGCCCAGTCACGGGAGGAACCAGTGCCGTACTCCTTACCAGCAAGGACAACCAGCGGAATGTCGGCTGCCTTGTAGTTCTCGCAGGCATCGAAGATGAAGGCCTGCGGTGCGCCCTCCTGGGTGAAGTCACGGGTGTAGCCACCGGCGACGTCGACCAGCTGGTTCTGGAGGCGGATGTTGGCGAAGGTACCGCGCATCATGACCTCGTGGTTACCGCGACGGGAACCCAGGGAGTTGTAGTCCTGACGATCGACACCGTTGGCATCCAGGTACTGAGCGGCCGGGGTGCCCGGCTTAATGGAGGAAGCCGGGGAGATGTGGTCGGTGGTCACGGAGTCACCGAGCTTAGCAAGGACGCGAGCGCCCTTGATGTCCTGAACGGGCTCCGGCTCAGTCGGCATGCCGTCGAAGTACGGTGCCTTGCGGATGTAGGTGGAATCCTCGTTCCACTTGAAGGTCTCGCCCTCCGGAACGTCCAGGTTGCGCCATGCGTCGTCACCCTTGAACACGTCGGCGTAGTCAGCCTCGTAGAGCTCGCGGGAGATGGCCTGCTGGATGGTGTCCTCGATCTCCTTCGGGGAAGGCCAGATGTCCTTGAGGAAGACATCGTTGCCGTCCTGATCCTGACCCAGCGCCTGAGCCTCGAAATCGAAGTCCATGGTGCCAGCAATAGCGTATGCAATGACCATGATGGGGGAGGCCAAGTAGTTCATCTTGACGTCCGGGGAGATGCGGCCCTCAAAGTTACGGTTGCCGGACAGCACCGCAGTAGCAGCCAGATCATGCTCGTTGATGGCGTTGGAGATTTCCTCCGGCAGCGGGCCGGAGTTACCGATACAGGTGGTGCAGCCGAAGCCGGAGAGGTAGAAGCCAAGCGCCTCCAGATCCTTCCAGAGGTCTGCGCGCTGGAAGTAGCCGTCAACAACCTGGGAACCCGGGGCACAAATGGTCTTGACCCACGGCTTGGACTTCAGGCCCTTTTCAGCAGCCTTACGTGCGATGAGGCCAGCACCAACCATGACGGACGGGTTAGAGGTGTTGGTGCAGGAGGTAATGGAAGCGATAGCAACCATGCCGTGGTCCAGGGTGTACTCGCCACCGTTCGGGGAGGTGACGGTAACCGGGTTGGACTGGCGGCCGGAGCCGCCCTTGGCTGCGGACTCGCCTTCGCCTGCACGAGACTTGTTCAGGCCACCGGTAACGTCGACGAGAGCATTCTCGTCGCCACCCTCGGAGGTCATGCGCTTTGCCTCGATGGTGGACTCGTCTGCAACAACCTCGCCGGAAGCGTAAGTCGGCAGATCCTTACGGAACTGCTCCTTTGCCTCAGAGAGGAGAATGCGGTCCTGCGGGCGCTTCGGGCCGGCGATGGACGGCTTAACAGTGGACAGATCCAGTTCGAGGTACTCGGAGTACTGTGCCTCCGGAGCGTCCTGCTCGAGCCACATGCCCTGAGCCTTGGCGTAAGCCTCGACGCGATCGATCTGCTCCTGCGGACGGCCGGTGAGCTCGAGGTACTTGATGGTCTCCTCGTCGATCGGGAAGATCGCAGCGGTGGAACCGAACTCGGGGGACATGTTACCGATGGTGGCGCGGTTAGCCAGCGGCACGGACTTCACACCGTTGCCGTAGAACTCAACAAACTTCTGAACCACACCGTGCTGGCGCAGCATCTCGGTGATGGTCAGCACCACGTCGGTAGCGGTCACGCCGGTCGGAATCTCGCCGGTGAGCTTGAAGCCCACGACGCGCGGGATCAGCATGGACACCGGCTGACCCAGCATTGCAGCCTCGGCCTCGATGCCGCCAACGCCCCAGCCCAGGATGCCCAGGCCGTTTTCCATGGTGGTGTGGGAGTCGGTACCAATACAGGTATCCGGGTAGGCAACACCATCGTTGTCGAAGACCACGCGGGAAAGGTACTCAATGTTGACCTGGTGGACAATACCGGTTCCCGGAGGAACAACGCGGAAGTTGGAGAAGTTCTCGGCACCCCAGCGCAGGAACTGGTAGCGCTCCTGGTTGCGCTCGTACTCGATCTCAACGTTCTTCTCCAGAGCCTCGGTGGAGCCGAAAGCCTCTACGATGACGGAGTGGTCAATAACCATCTCGGCCGGGTTGAGCGGGTTCACCTGGTCCGGCTTGCCACCGAGGGTGGCGATAGCCTCACGCATG
The DNA here is from genome assembly GCF_001811845.1 of Corynebacterium sp. HMSC062E11. Classification (NCBI taxonomy): domain Bacteria; kingdom Bacillati; phylum Actinomycetota; class Actinomycetes; order Mycobacteriales; family Corynebacteriaceae; genus Corynebacterium; species Corynebacterium sp. HMSC062E11. Next base: position 71,843 of record NZ_KV806780.1, on the reverse strand, counting down.
GTTGCCAGGTCCACCACGCAGGGGACGCCGGTGAAGTCCTGCATAAGAACGCGGGCCGGGGTGAACTGGATCTCGGTATCCGGCTCAGCGGACGGATCCCAGTTGGCCAAAGCGTTGATGTGATCCTTGGTTACGTTCTTCCCGTCCTCGTAGCGCAACTGGTTCTCAGCCAGGACCTTGAGGGAGTAAGGAAGCTTCTCCAGGCCCTCGACTGCATTGATGTCAAAGTAGTCATAGGACTTACCGTTGACCTCAAGAGTCTTCTTGGCGCCGAAGGAGTTCAGGCTTTCAGTCATAAGGAGCTCCATTCCTTGCTTTTCGCTTGTGGGTTATCGAACACTGGTCGAAGGTTCATCGAATTTGCCGATATGCCCTAGCAACCACATGGAGCCAAGTGTATCGGCGATCTCAGAACGCGAATGTTCCGTATCTATTGTAGATGCAAGAACCCTCGGTCGACACCAGCATAACAGTACGGGCGTTCTGTTTCCTACATTTCGGGGGTAGCGGCGAGTCACCGGCCTCGCCCACGCTCCGAGGTTTAGGCTCGATCGGGAATCCGGGGGACAAACCTCCGAATCGTGTTTGGACAGAAGACTGTGCCACCAAGCATTAACGGCCATAGAGATTAAGGAGTGGCGGATGATCCCGGCGGGCGTAGATGTAGACGACATTGCAGATCAGCTCTCGGCCGACGGTGTAGCGTTCTCCAACCCAGAGCTGGCGCAAGACGCCGACCTCCAGGTCCACATCGCAGACTCCCTCCAGCCCAACCATGGCATCGCAGTGGTAGATGTCTTCCCCGACAAAATTCCCGATCTGCGCGACCTGGCGACAACCCTTCAAGAACAAACGGGACTCGATACCGTGATTCTCCAAGCGCCAATGCGGGTGTCCGCAGTCAGTAATTCTTATGCTCGGGCATCCATTGAGGCAGCCGAGGATTCGCTGCCAACTGGACTCGATCAGGTAACTTTGCTGAATGATTTCTATGCAACTGCAGATCATTTTTCAACGCCATGGCTGGCAATCTTGACGTTGTTTTTCTTCGTAGCGGCAATTGCGGGCTGGGCGGGATTTCGAGCCGCTACACAGAAAGCTGACACGGCCAGAAACTAAGCGATCGAGGTCGCCGAGTGAATTCCGCTAAACATGCGCCACACCCACCACAGGGGTAGGGAAGTGGCGAATATCAACCACTAAGACTTGACTTTTGCAACGGGGGAGTGGTTGAGAGGGCGTAAGAGCCCTAGGAATATGGCCCACGCAGCGACCACATCGGATGCCGCACGGGCACCTTAAGTCGACGAATACTTCGGTTCTCTCCAGTCCCGAAATGGAGCGTTCCCTGCACCCCAGAAGACAGGTTCCACTGGGAGCAATCGGAGCTTCTGCGGCAGGCCCAGGGCCGCAATCCACAGCGATAGTCAAGGGGGAGAGGTTTGCACTCCGGGGAAGAGTGAGCAACGTCACAGTCACACATTGATAACAAAGTCATTGCAGGTTAGGTGCGCCTGTAACGCCTTGTGGTTTTCCGTGGCTGATGTGAAAGATGGGAAAAGTGTGCGAGATGGCGTGTCGGTGACGTATGGTTCACGTATCGACTCACGGGTTGACTATTGCTCCATACGTTCATGGACCAAGCCTTGACTCTCAACTGATTTGTCGCACGGGTATGTGGGGAAGCACGCCGCGAGCGAAGAGGACCGTTGGGGTTCACCGCCTGGTGGATGACCGTCGCACCGCGCTAGCGATGCGCGTAGCAATGCAGTTTTCTCGACGCAGTCGGTACCAGTGTTCAACCTTTTAGATATTGAAACACCTACCTCCCGAGTGGAAGAGGCTTCATACACTTCATTCGCACGCCCTCATCGAGGGCTGTGATGGCCATGAGTTCCATCGGTTTCCGGTTGGGTGCCAGCTGTGAGTGCTTACGCGTGCGCCACTAAGGACCGCGGAAGTGCCCTCCACGAGCGCGGCGCCGAGCGAGGAGGAACCGACGCAGGACCTCGAGCCTGAATATGGGTGTGTGTCCCTTCGTCGTCGGATCGTGCAGCCACACTCGGCGCCGCTCTCCGTGAGCCCAGCGAGCACCATGAGAGTGCAATGTGGCTAGCTATGACGCACGGTTCGACGTGATGTTGGTGCACACGCCAGACGCCCCGCAGGTTTCCTGCCGCCTCCATAAGAGAAAATGCCGCCCCGTCAATTCGGCATTTAGTGGCGTAGAGAGCAAAGAGCTCTTCAGGGGCAAGCCGCGTTCGCGTATCCCGGTCAATTCCGGGCGCAAGCCTTATTAAGTCCACTATTCCCATTAGGAAATCGATTGCCGCCTCATCCTGCTTGAAGGCGAGACTAGCTACGTACACACCGCTGTTTCTTTTGCTCGTCCAACTCGTCGCCTCCAGGTCTCGATGTCCGGCAAGCGCGTCTACGCAACATGCGTGACATCTCCGGGTAGGTGTCTAGGAGATAACCCTCGTGGCCACCACATCATCTTTCGGCTTTCGGCGCTTTAAGGCAGCGTGCGCTGCCATAGCGACCACCGCCGCCTTGTCTACTGTCTCCGCGCTCACTCCTGCAGTGGCTGCGGAACCTGAGCAGATCAACATCAAATCCCTGCTATCCTCCGACAACCCATCCATCGCAGATCTCGCGGGCGCAATCGCCCAGATTGAGGAGCGCATCGCACAAGCGGAAGCCTCCATAGGTGCGCAGCGCGAAACCGTCAACCGTGCGCTGGTCGATCTCAACGACGCCCGCACTAAGGCAAACCAAGCGCGCCAAGGAACAACGACGGCGCGCGAGCAGCTTGACGACGCACAAGCGGATGTCGCCGATGCCCAGGCCAAGCTGGATGAGGTCTCCCGTTCCGCCTACCGCCGAGCCAATACTTCCGATGCCGTCTCCCATGCGGCAGGAAAAGACGCGCGTTCGGACATGCTGGAGCGCCAGTCCTACCTTCGCTCGCAGTCCGAGAAGCAGCAGGCCGTCGTTAGCGACTTGGAGAAGCAGCGCACGGAAAAGGCGAACAAGGAATCCCAGCTGCGGAAGACCCAACAACTGGCCGAGGAACGTGCGGACCGGGCGGCCGATGCCGAGGCTGCCGCGCGCGAGCAACTCTCCGCGTCCGAGGCTTCGATTGAGGAATCTACGTCCGAACGCGAGGACCTACTCTCTCAACTCTCATCTCTTCACAAGGCGCTAAATCAAGCCAAGGGCCTGGACCGAGAAAATGTGTCAAGCCCAACAGCTGGATCTAAGGTCAAGGATCGGGCCGGGACTAATGATGTACAGGGTCCTTCCGAGTCTAGTGCCACGACTCCTGCCCACGACCCATCGACGGTATCCTCGCCGTCCGCTGCGGGGCATTCGACACCGGCCAGCTCGGAGCCGACCTCCGAGCCCACAGCGTCCACCGTGGCCGGCCCCTCCACCTCTGAGGCACAGAACCCCACGCTTCAATCGCAGCCGTCGACGGCTTCTGCCGATGCTGATGATTTGGAAGAGCTCTCTAGCGCCGCAAGCACTGTGGCTTCCGATCCGAACGTGCAAGAGTTGTCGTCGACAAGCACGGCCAGCTCCTCTGAAGAGAACGCCGAGAACTCCCAGGGCGGGAGCTCCAGCTCTTTCGATCCGAACGGAATCGATGCGGAAACCGTTGCACTTGGCATTGAAGCGGTGGGAACGGTGGCCTCGATGGTGGCCGCATCTCAGCCGGACCACAATAACAGCTTGAGCCAAGAGGAAATCAATGCTCTGGCGGAAGGCTCTTCCAAGCTCTTTGCCCTCCAGGGTGGGCAAGACAGCACTGGGGAAGTGACGGATTCCACGGAGACGTCCGATAGCGATGCAGCGAACGCAACTGATAGCGAGGATTCCCTTGAGTCCGATGTCTCCGGTGTCCTGGAGGAACTTGACACCACCGATAGCGTGACGAAGAAGGCATCCGCTTCACTGGGCGATGCCTCCCGCGAAGCAAAGATTGAGACCGTCATCGAGCGCGCAACGTCTCAGGTGGGAGTTCCCTATGCCTGGGGTGGTGGCGATGCCAACGGTCCTACGCAGGGCATTCGCGACGGCGGCGTCGCTGACTCTTATGGCGACTACAACAAGGTCGGCTTTGATTGTTCTGGGCTGGTGCTCTATGCCTTTGCTGGCGTCGGCATTTCCCTGCCGCATTACACCGGCTACCAGTATCAGAAGGGAACCAAGATTTCCCCGAGCGAGATGCAGCGAGGCGACCTAGTCTTCTACGGGCCGAGCGGAAATCAGCACGTGGCAATCTATCTTGGTGACGGCACCATGGTCGAAGCTCCGCAGTCCGGTCAAAACGTCAGCATCTCCCCAGTACGACAAGCCGGCATGGCACCCTATGCCGTGCGACTGATCTAGTTCAGCCCGTTGCTAAACTGGGCTGCATGACTGACACATTGCGTACTGCCCAGGGCAACACCCGCGGCACCGATTCGGTGCCCTCCTCATTTGACGCCCTCCTCGTTCTTTCCTTCGGTGGCCCGGAAAGAAACGAGGAGGTCGTCCCGTTTTTGGAGAACGTTACCCGTGGGCGCGGCATCCCGCGCGAGCGGCTCGAAGTCGTCGGGGAACACTATTTCCGCCTAGGCGGCATTAGTCCGCTTAATGCGCTAAATCGAGAGATTATTTCTAATGTTTCCGCAGAGCTGAAGGAACGCGGACATAATCTTCCGGTTTATTTCGGTAACCGTAACTGGTACCCGTTTGGGACAGAAGCCGTCGAGCAGATGGCCGCCGATGGTGTGCGCAACGTCGCCGTATTCGCCACCTCCGCCTGGGGTGGCTACAGTGCTTGCCGCCAGTACAACGAGGACATCGTTGCATTGCGCAAGCACCTCGAGGACAAGCAACTGCCCAACATGAACTTCACCAAACTGCGCCAATTCTTCGATCACCCCAAGTTCATCGAGGAGATGGCCGCAGCCGTCCGCGAGGCTTATGCGGAGGTGCCGGAAGACAAGCTGGCTAGCACCCGCATGCTTTTTACTGCGCATTCAGTGCCATCGGCACACGATGCTGTTGGGGGAGCAGAAGGCGATAAGCATATCTATTCCCGCCAGGTAGCGGAGGCTGCACGGCTCGTAGCCAAGGCTGCCGGGGTCCAGAATTATGACCTAGTGTGGCAATCCCGTTCAGGAAACCCAGCCACCCCGTGGTTGGAACCGGACATTGTCGACCACACCACGCGAATCCATGAGGAAGATGGTGTCGACAGCGTTGTCGTGTGCCCAATTGGATTTATCTCCGATCACATGGAGGTCATCTGGGATCTCGATACTGAACTTCAGCAAGCCGCTGAGGAAATGGGCGTCAGCGTCTATCGCACCCGCACCGCCGGCCCATCTGCGCGTTTTGCCTCGCTCATCGTGGACCTCATCGAGGAGCTAGAGCATGACGCTGAACCTGCTTCACTCGGTGAGGTTACCGTTCAGGGCTGTACGGTCAATGGCGCACCCTGCGCTGAAGGTTGTTGTGACATCTGGTCTCTGCGCAAGCCGCATTAACGCGCGAAATCGGTGAGCGCATAAGCCACGCCGGCCATGCGTGCTTCGCGGATATGGCGCCACAGGCGCAGAAGCTGCGGATCGAGACTGTGATCTTGAATGCGGTCAGTCACCGTCTCGATGATGGCCGCCACGCGGTCGGCGCGGGCGAAGAGCTTCGCTGCTCGCCCCGGCACTGCAGCGGGTAATCCGGGGGTGTCGTAGAAATCGCTTAGTGTGCCTACTGTTAGCCGGGGATTGGGGAGGGCATCGCTGCGATAGCCCAATGCCTCGATGAGGTTTGCTGACTCATTCGTCGCGGTACTCAAGAGCTCATCGGCCTCGCCCGGGCTAAGCCAAGCGGGCGAGGGTAACGGGGCAGTCTCTTCAATCACCGTCCACCGTGTCGCGCCCACGGCATAGGTGGGCACCAACACCAGGTTTCGATCCCGATTATTGGTACGCACCACGATTGCGCCTGCCGGATCTTCTGCCGCCGCTCGCGCCGATTCCGTGCCGGCTGGAAGTGCTGGCGCGTCGCCAGGACCGGAGAGAACTAGCCGAAGCAGCGGTTCGCGCTCTCCACGCTCGATGACGGAGGCCGTTTCACGCCGGAGAAGTGACATAACATCAACAAACGGCTCTCCGTCGACCCCTTGTTGCTCACCACCCAGCTCGCTGAGGGCATCAAGAAAGCCATCGGTGGATTCGTGCCCCCATAGCCATGCACCAAGCCAAACAGAAACGTTTTGTACAGGGGACCAGACTTCGGCGCGCATATCCATGGCTGGACAGTGTAGACGATAGGGTAGACCCCTATGAGCTTGAATTCCCGAGATCCCTATGGCGGCGATATTTTTGCAGGACATGCGCGGAACAAGAAGCCGGAGTACCCCGAGGTACCCGCTGAACCAGGCATGGTCGTCGAGGTTCGAGGTGATGACTTTGTAGGGGCAGTATTGGGCGTCGACAAAACCGTATGGGGCCCAGTCGTGCGCCTCGAGGACCGACATGGAAATGAGCGAGTATTCAAACTCGTGAAAGGGGGGTTCTTGTTGGAGGGGCAGCCAGTGACGTTAACGCGATACGTCGAAAAGCAGGCGCCGCGGAAGTCAAACTCCGGGTCGCGCCGTGTGGAAAATCTTGAGGCGAAAGTTGCCGCACCTTCGCGCATTTGGGTTGAAGGCATTCACGACGCGGCCATCGTTGAAAAGGTCTGGGGTCACGATCTGCGGGTGGAAGGTGTGGTCGTCGAATACCTCGAAGGACTCGATAACCTTGAGGAACGCCTGGCTGAGTTTCAGCCCGGTCCGGGACGCCGTGTGGGCGTCCTCGCGGATCACCTAGTCGAAGGATCAAAGGAAACGCGGTTGACGCAAACGGTGGGCGAGCACGTGCTTGTCACCGGTCACCCCTTCATTGATATCTGGGCGGCTGTAAAGCCTGAGCGCCTAGGGCTGCGCGCCTGGCCCGAGGTTCCCTATGGGGAAGACTGGAAGACGGGCATCTGCAAGCGCGCGGGGTGGTCTGATCCCAAGGAAGGGTGGAGCCGCGTGTACAACACCGTGAATTCTTTCCGGGATCTCGATTCCACGCTCATCGGCGCCGTCGAGCGGCTCGTCGACTTTGTCACAACACCGGAATTGAGCAAAGAAGATTTGCTCTAATTCGAATTCGCTCGGTCAATGAGGTTGATGGCGAGCTGGCAACCGGCCGTCTCTGCTGCCCACCCCGCCGCTTGGAGGCGCTGGGACATCGCTTGTTTGGAAATGCCCAGCTCTTCCGCAGCTTCGTTCTGATTCAACCCGCCGCGTACAAGAGATGTCGCCTCACGGCCTTCCATTGTGCGCTTGTGCAGCACAAAGCCGAGTAGGGCGAATGCCGCTGCAATATCCTGCGCCTCCGCAGCGCGCCCGCGCCGATCAATTTTGGCGTAGACGTGTCCGGCCCGCGCCGAGCCCTTTACCGCGGCGGTTGCCACTGCGCGTGTTTCGGCATCACCTGCGCCTTCGCCAGGGATAATTCCAATGCCAATGGCCCAGTCACCGTCCGCGAGAAGCGCCATAACGACATCACAGACCGCCGGAGAAGAATAGGCCACAGCGCAAATATCCTCAACACCAAGGACCTCAAACTCGCCGATTCCCTCCAGGGTGGAAAGCGCGGCGGCGGATCGTTGGACCAAATCGGCGCGGCGTACCGAGCGTCCGCGGTAGCGGGCATGGACAGCTAGCACAGTGAGAGACTCCTTCCAGCAAGAAACAACGCTCAGTCTACTCTTTGCGCTTGACTGGGCCACGCATTCCGGGGCCGAGCGGCAACCGCGTGTCTAGGATGAGACCAGCGATTCCCACTGCCGCAGCGATAAGGAAGCCGGCGATCGTGTAGGGGCTCATCGCTCCGGTGAGCGCATCCCCGAAGAAGACCCCGATGGCGGTGGTGGGAATCGAACCGATGAGTGTAGCGATGGCGAAGTGAGTCACCGAAATCGGCGTGAGCGCTGCAACATAGTTTAGTAAGGAAAACGGAACTCCGGCGACCATTCTCAATGACGCCACCGCTAGCCAACCCCGGCGCTCAAGCCGGGCATTGATTGCATATACCGCTTTGTGCGTGAGATGCGGGCGAATCCACTCACCAAGTAAGCCGCGGACGATAAGGAGAGAAATGGTGGCGGAGATAGTCAGCGCGACAAGGGAAACAGAAAGCCCAAGCCACGGGCCGAAAAGAAGGCCTGCCGCCAAAGTCCACACGGTCCGGGGAATAGGGAACTGGGTGAAGAAGATGTAGGCGCCCGTAAAAGCAACGACAAACCACGGCCCGAGTTGGTCTGACCACGTGCGGAGGGCGGCGAGTGAGGGGACGTCGACAAGCACGGCGAGTAGCATCAATGCCGCACCGGCAGCGACTACTGCCGTCCAACGTTTCCACGTCCAACGCTTGCAGCTTTGCCACGCAGCGCGGCCCAGAGACGCGAAGAAGTCCCCGACGCTGTGCACCCAACCTGTGTTCATAGAGATAGAAGTCTAGTGCCGAAGACGCCAAACCCCGCATTGAGTCCAAAGCATGGGAGAACGGCTAAAGACGAAGGCAGGAGACGGCTTGGCTGGCTGGGGAGCAGCTGAGAGCTGCACCTCAACTTACTGTTAAGCCGCGATTCGATGCATGAGTATTGCCTTGCACGCGGGATACTGAACAGCACTGCGCATCCGCAAGCATCTCTAGGTCCACTTCTATTGTGACCGTCTTAGCTAGTTTCACCTTTATTGTCTCTACGCCCTAGCTGCGGAGCGAATTCTTGATTCACTACCTACTTTTGGCGCCCGCCCTGGCGCCTGCATTTTTCTTTGGAGAGCATTATGGACTTTATCCACAACCTCACGTCTTATATGGACGCAGCCACCTTGCTCGAAGCCTTTGGGCCCTGGGTCATCGGTGGTATAGCCCTTGTCGTCTTCATCGAGTCCGGTGTGCTCTTCCCATTTCTTCCGGGTGATTCACTACTCGTAACTGCCGCGATTCTGCGCCATGAGCTCCAGGTCTCCCTGTGGGTACTCATTGCTGTAGGCATGATCGCCGCGATAGCTGGTGACCAGGTGGGGTACTGGATTGGGCACCGTTTTGGCCGTGGCCTGTTTAAGAAGGACGCACGGCTTCTCAAACTGGAGTATCTCAACACCGCCGAGGACTTCTTCCGCAAGCACGGCCCGCTTGCACTAGTGCTCGGACGATTCGTCCCAATCGTGCGGACCTTCATTCCGGTAGCCGCCGGCACGGCGAGAATGCGGTACAAGAAATTCATTGGATGGAATGTCAGCGGCGCAGTCGCTTGGGTGCTCTCCATGAATCTCGTTGGTGTCTTTCTCGGAAACATTCCGGGCATTGCTGACTCGATTGAGAAGATTATGCTGCTTATCATCGCGTTGTCGGTGGCGCCTATCGTCATCAAGGGCCTGCATAGCTACATCACGTCGAAGAAGAAGGCTACGGTAGTAGAGGAGACGGCACCTACTGCGGAATCGCACGCATAGACCCTAGACGCATGAAGAAGGCCCCGCGCCTCACATCATCATCTCTGACGGTGTGAAGCACGGGGCTTCGGTCTGTGCCCGAGGGGGGACTTGAACCCCCACGTCCGTTAATAGGACACTAGCACCTCAAGCTAGCGCGTCTGCCATTCCGCCACCCGGGCTAGGGTGTTTGTTCAGCCTCTCGGCTGGGCACTCGCATACTGTATCCCGAACCGGCATAACTTCACAAATCGCCACTTCAGAGCGGGTTTTCACTGTGTTCTTAAACGAGGAAAACACAACGATGAAAGTTGCGTATCCACTGCCACCTCCTGAGACAGTCGGGTAGTAAGCGGCAACGCGGCAGATAGCTTTCCGGTAGAAATGGATTTATGACTAGCAACACTTCACATTCCACTGCGAACTACGCTACCGACTCCCGTTTCCCCGGCCCAGACCCCTATACACCGTTGGGGGATGTCCCAGCTTTTACCATGACCTCGTCCGATATCGAGGAGGGAGCGGAGATCGCAGAGCGTTTCCGCGCACCTGAAAATGTCTCGCCCCAGCTGTCCTGGTCGGACGTGCCCGAAGGGACCAAGTCCTTTGCCGTCACGTGCTTTGACCCTGACGCGCCGACGGGGTCCGGCTTCTGGCACTGGGCTGCCTTCAACATCCCGGCCGACGTACGCGAGCTCCCCACAGGTGCAGGGGCCGCTGAGGATCTCGGACTCGAAGGCGTTATCAGCTTGCGCGGTGACTCTGGCCAGCGCGTCTATTACGGCCCCCAGCCGCCTGCTGGTCACGCCCCGCACCGCTACCTCTTCGCCGTTCACGCTGTCGACGTCGAACGCCTCGAGATCGACCCGGAGGCAACACCTACGGTCCTCGGCTTCAACCTTTATTTCCACACCCTCGGGCGCGCGATTACCTGGGGCTGGTACGAGGCCCACTAAGCGGCCCAATTACACTCATCACAATGAGTAAGAACCCGGACATCCCTCCCACATCCGACGGAGTAGAAATCCCCGCCGCCCTGCGCGTGGGCGGCGCTTTCATGTTGTTGGCTGCCGTGTTGGCGCTATTCGGGCTCGTGTCCATTTTCACCGACGGATGGGGCGCGACCTTCGAATGGACGTGGCGCCGCCTCGCCATCGTTGGTGCAGCCCTCCTCGTCGGCGCATTCAGTACCCAACGCCGCGATCAGCGTGGTAGCCGCGAACAAATCATTGCGCTGATTCTCGCGCTAGTGCTTATCATCGCCAGCCGCGCGCTGCCCAGTACGGTCCTTACAACGATGGGCCAATACGTCGTCTTCCTCTACGCAGTGGCGGCAGGGCTGTGCGCGGTTATCATCCGCCGCACGTTGCGCTAAACGCTGAAGCGCCCCGTGCGGCTGGCCCGAAAGCTCTTCGCCGGGCTAGTCAATCCATTCAAGACCAGAACCAATGGCCTCCGAGATATTGCTGAGGCGGTGAGCGTGGATCTGCTGGGCAATGCCGCGGTGGATGTCACGGATCCAATCCGGGCCGCCGTAAATCAAGCCGGTGTAGCCCTGCAACAGCGAAGCGCCTGCCGTGATGCGCTCCCATGCTTGCTCCGGGGTGGAGATTCCGCCCGCGGAAATAAGCACCAGGTCGTCTCCTACGCGGGCATGGAGGCGCTTGAGCACCTCTAAGGAACGCGCAGCCACTGGGGGACCCGACACGCCGCCTGCGCCCATGGCGGCAACCTCAGCAGAGGGGGTTTTCAAACCCTCGCGAGAAATGGTGGTGTTGGTAGCCACGATTCCCGCCAGCCCCACTTCAACGGCCATATCCGCCACGGCATCAATGTCCTCATCGCTGAGGTCTGGGGCAATCTTGACCAAGACCGGCGAGGACGTCGATTCCACCACGGCTTCCATGATGGGGCGCAGCGATTCCACTGCCTGCAAGTCACGCAGTCCCGGGGTATTAGGGGAGGACACGTTGACCACAACGTAGTCGGCCAAATCCCCGAGAACTGATGCGCACTGACGGTAGTCATCGACCGCGTGCTCAGCCTCGGTGACCTTATTCTTTCCGATATTGATGCCGATGACATCGTTGTAGCGGCGCTTCCGCAGGTTTCGTGCGGCCGCCAGCGCCCCTTCGTTATTGAAGCCCATGCGGTTGAGGATGGCCTTGTCTGCTTTGAGCCGGAACAACCGGGGAGCCGGGTTTCCCGGCTGCGGCTTCGGGGTGATGGTGCCCAGCTCCGCGTACCCAAAGCCGATGGGGGACCAGACGTCGGCTGCCGCCGCGTTCTTGTCAAAGCCTGCTGCTAGACCCAGCGGGCGCGGAAAGTGCACACCAAACACGTCTTGTTCAAGGACGGGATCGCTGACTGGCAGAGCTTTGCCCAGAGCTCGGTTGAAGGGGCCGGCCGATTGGAACACAGCCAACCCGCCGTTGATGATCCCGTGAATTCTTTCCGGGCTGAGCTTAAACATCCCCTTCAAGGCGGCTTGGTAAGCCACGTGGCGGGCGCGGTCAAGAGCGGAGTACTGCATGCATTGTCCTTTGGAAAGTTGAGGCTGAAGGGGGGACTGAAATACTAACGCGGGGATTTCGAGAGCTGTGGATCAGAAATGAATTGGAGCCCGTCGCCAGAAGCGGAGGCGGCGACGAGGGTGCCGTCGCCAAGCACGGCAATATTGCGCGCATCCGCCACCGTATCCATGGTGCCGACGTTCTCCGGGACACCCGCAGCGATGGTGTAGGCGTGGAGGAGGTTGTTGTCTGTAGTCGTCGCCCACGCTAGCTTGCGCCCGGCGTCCCAAGCCACACCCCACGGCGTGCCATCGGTATTGCCGTACTGGTGCAAGCGGATGACGTCGCTGGCGGTGTAAATGGCGATGCGCTTGCCGACGGTATCCGAAGCCACAACCACGGCGCCCTCGCCGCCTGCGATCTGACCTACACCCTGGCCCACGCGAAGGCGTCCTCCTGCGCGCTCCTTCTCCCAGTCCAGCGATTGAATCGTGGAGTCTTCCCTCAAGACACGGACGATGCCGTCGGCGCCATCCGGATTAGGCACGGAGATGAGCTGATCCGAGCCTGCTTCCACAGTGATGCCGGTAGTGCGTTCGCCGTCTAGGTACACGCCGATGGTGGTGGAGTCCTTCGAGCCAACGAAGACTTCGCCACTGGAGGCTTCCGCAGCCACCGTCACCGGTTGCTCCTCTTCCACAGCCAATTCCTGCGGGGAATCCGGCTTGAGCGGATCAATGAGCATAACGCTATCCCCGCACGCTAGAAGGAAGTGCTTCTCAGAAGCGGTGAGGTCACCACATTTCTCGCCCACGGTAACCTGCGCGGACTTTTTGCCTTCAAAGTCCGCAGCTGAACCTACCGCGAGCGAGTCCTCGGTGCGCACGGCGAGGATGTCGCCGACGGCTGCGAGGTCTGTCGCTGCATCGAATGGCACGACGTTACCCACCGGCTTCTCGGATGCCGGGGAGGACGCGGGCTCGGCCTTGCCATAGACCGCCGAGTCGGGGTCCCCGCCAACCCCGACCGTAGGATTACAGGCGGCAAGCGCGCATGCGCTGGAAAGGAGGGCAAAAGAAAGCAGGACTCGACGCGTTTTCACGATCCCTCATCCTAGCAGCCAGCGTGGTGGAAACAGGAAGCGATGGGACTCCCGAGTAGGCTATCGCGGGTGACTACAACAGCTACAACTGAAGCCATGACATGGCTGCAGGTCATCGTCCTGTCTCTTGTCCAAGGCCTCACCGAATTCCTGCCCGTGAGCTCGTCCGGGCACTTGCGCATCGTCTCCACTCTTTTCTGGGGACAGGATGCCGGTGCTTCCTTCACCGCTGTCATCCAGCTGGGCACCGAGCTAGCGGTGATTGTCTACTTCGCCGGGATGATTTGGCAGATCCTGAAAGGCTGGTGCGTGGGCCTCGTACACAAGGACCAGCGCGGTCAGGAATATCGAATGGGTTGGATGGTCATCGTTGGCTCAATTCCGATTGGCATCCTGGGAGTGCTGGGGAAAGACCTGATAAGGGATAATCTGCGCAACCTATGGATTACTGCTTCCATGCTCGTCCTGTTTTCCTTTGTGTTCATCCTGGCAGAGCGCGTGGGTAAGAAAACCCGCGGCTTCGACGAGCTCACGATGCGCGATGCCATCGTTATGGGACTATGCCAATGCCTAGCACTCATCCCTGGCGTCTCACGCTCCGGCGGCACCATCTCCGGTGGCCTCTTCCTCGGCCTCGACCGTGAGGTGGCCACGCGCTTTAGCTTTCTTTTGGCTATTCCGGCGGTGATGGCCTCGGGGCTGTTTTCGCTTGGCGACGCCTTCGGTCCCACCGTGGGACAATCCGCCACCGGCGCCCAATTACTCGTTGGCACGCTCATCGCCTTCGTTGTGGGCTATGCATCTATCGCCTGGCTGCTGAAGTTCGTGGGCAGCCACTCCTTCGAGTGGTTCGCCGCTTACCGCATCCCCGTCGGCCTGATCGTCATGCTCTTGCTGGGCCTTGGCGTGCTCGCCGCGTAGGTGGTGAGGAGGCGCAGCCCCGCAGCACCCTGCGATACATAGCCATGTGCCCGGCCATGCGCCCGCGTCGGAGGCAGCACACGTTAGGATTGTGGGCATGCAATCTTGGCCTGTCCCGCACATCGATTCCGTCCCTGGCGCTCCGTCGCCGCTTCACCTCTATGACTCCGCTGATGAAGCGGTAAAGAAGCTCGACATCAGTGGGGAGACTGCCACCATGTACGTCTGTGGCATCACCCCATATGATTCGACCCACCTGGGCCACGCCGCGACCTATCTGACCTTTGATCTGATTTACCGCCAGCTGCTGGATAACGGCTACAAGGTGAATTACGCCCAGAACATCACCGATGTGGATGATCCGCTCTTCGAGCGCGCGGAGCGCGATGGCGTGGATTGGCGCGAGTTGGGGACCTCCCAAATCAACCTTTTCCGCTCAGACATGGAGCTGCTCTCCGTGTTTCCTCCGCAGCACTTCGTTGGGGCGATGGAAGCCATCGACGAGATTACGGAGATGGTGCAGGCGCTTCTCGACGCAGGTGCGGCCTACGTCGTCGATGACCCCGACTATCCGGACGTCTACGCATCCATCGAGGCCACGAAGAACTTCGGCTACGAGTCGAATTACTCCCGCGAGCAAATGGAGACCTTCTTTGCCGAGCGCGGTGGCGACCCTGATCGCCCCGGCAAGCGCGATCCTCTTGACGCTCTGATTTGGCGCGCGCACCGTGAAGGCGAACCGGCCTGGGATTCGCCTTTTGGGCCGGGCCGCCCTGGATGGCACATTGAGTGCTCCGCCATCGCAACCAACCGGCTTGGCTCCAGCTTCGATATTCAAGGCGGCGGTTCGGACCTGAAGTTCCCGCACCACGAATTCTCCGCAGCGCACGCAGAAGCAGCGCTCGGCGTGGAGCGCATGGCGCAGTCCTATGTACACACCGGCATGATCGGCTTGGACGGAACCAAGATGTCCAAGTCTTTGGGCAACCTCGTGTTCGTCCACAAGCTCGTGGAGGCGGGCGTCGATCCCTCAGCGATACGCCTGGGTGTCTTCGCCGGCCACTACCGTGCCGACCGCGACTGGTCAGATGACGTTTTGCGCACTGCGCAGGAGCGACTCCAGCGATGGCGCGAAGCTTTAAGCCATCCGGGCACTGTGGAGGAGGTCAAGGAGGTCATTCAGCACCTGCGGTTGGCGTTGGCTGATGATCTCGATACTCCGCGCGCCATTGCGGTTCTCGATGAATGGGCGAAGAAGGCTCCAGAATCCGGGGAAGCAACAGAAGAGGCATCCGATTTGCTGCGCACCGCAGTTAATTCCTTGCTGGGCGTGCGCCTCTAGGTAACTTCAGGCATGATTTAGCTCATGACGATTCGTGCAGAATTCCAGCCCACCGTTGATGAGTTCATGTCCAACCTACAGTCCTTCGCTACCGGGGATTACCTCAAGGAAGAAGAAAAGGAGTTCTGGGAGGCCCCGTTTGATGCCGCGGTACTCCCACGCCTTCGCACTATCTTGGAGTCCTTCCTTGACGATATGGATAAGCTGCCGGATGACCCTGAAGGGTCACTCCTGAGCGCCGCGGTACGCCCCACCGTGGACAAGCTCGCGGCCTTCAACCAAGAAAACGCAGATGCAGTGCTGGAACCGGAGGAGAAGGAAGAGCTCACGGAGCTTATTCACTCCGCCTCTGCGGCAACCGGTGCGGACGATGAGGCACTCGCGCAGCTTCCGGAGCTGGACTTCTAAGTGACTGACCACGCAACTTCCGCTTTCACTACCCGTCCAGCAGCAATCTTTTGGGATATGGACGGCACACTGACCAACTCCGAGCCCCTGTGGGAAGAGGCCACTTTTTATCTCTCTGAAACACTGGGGCGCCGCTTAACACCCACGGAGCGCTTGGCCACGGTTGGCGCTACCTTCGAAGACACACTCAGCATCTGTGCGCACAAAGCAGGCGTTACGCTTCAGCCAGGAGATAACGAACGCTATCGTGCGCTCATGTTCGATTACGTCAGGTCCCTTTTTGCCCAACACCTGGAGATTTTCCCGGGGATTCCCGAGCTGCTCGACGAACTCAAGGGCCTGGGAATGCCGATGATCGTGACCACAAACACGGAACGATATGTGGCTGATTCCGCGATTGCGGCCTTAGGCCGCGAGTACTTCGTCGACACGATTTGCGGTGACGAAGTACCCCAAGGCAAACCTGCCCCCGATATGTATATCGAGGCGGCGCGTCGAGTGGGTGCCGATCCACGGGACTGCCTTGTATTTGAAGACTCTGCGGCAGGTATGCGCGCGGCTGTCGACGCCGGGTGCACCGTCATCGGACTGCCGGAGGGAGACCACGTCGCGGTGCCCGAGCAAGCCACCGAAATTACTGACCTCCGGGGCTCTGCTCACCGTCATCTGAAGGGGGCGACGGCGGCCAATGTTCACGAGTGGTTTAGCCGGTTGCGCGCCGACTAGACGTACCGATTTCAGTTGCGCATCATGTCAGCCGGCTTTGCGTAACTGAGAATTTCGGCCGACTAGCAGAATTTTATGCAGCGGTGTGGAAGAATAAACCACCGTGAAGAATTTTGAGAGCCTATTTGAGGAACTGTCCCAGAAGATCGCCGAACGCCCTGAGGGCTCCGGCACCGTGGAGTCTTTTGACAAAGGCATCCACCATCTGGGCAAGAAGATCATCGAAGAGGCTGGCGAAGTGTGGATCGCCGCGGAATACCAGTCTGATGAAGAGCTCGCTGAGGAGATGTCACAGCTGCTGTATTGGCTCCAGGTTATGGCCCATAAGCGTGGCCTGAAGCTCGAAGACATTTACACCTACCTTTAATCGGCCATAAAGCCGTCCCACCATTCACCGTATTCAGCGTAGAAAGCACCACACACTGATGATCAAAATCGCCGTCCCCAACAAGGGATCGCTGTCCGAGGCAGCCCTTGAAATCCTCAAGGAAGCCGGCTACAAGGGCCGCGGACACAGTAAATCGCTCAACGTCGTGGACGAGGAGAACGGAGTCGAGTTCTTCTTTCTGCGCCCAAAGGATATCGCTATCTACGTGGCACAAGGCGTCTTGGATCTGGGAATTACTGGTCGAGACTTAGCGCTCGATTCCCGCGCGAAATTCAATGAAGTTCTAGCACTCAATTTTGGCGGCTCGACCTTCCGTTACGCCGCACCAGCAGGGGAGCAGTGGGACGTCGCCAAGCTGCAAGGCAAGCGCATCGCCACGTCCTATCCCAACGTGGTGCGCGATCACCTCGCTGCCAATGGAATCGATGCAGAGGTTATCCGCCTTGACGGTGCAGTAGAGATTTCGATTCACCTTGGAGTCGCGGACGTCATTGCCGACGTTGTCTCCACAGGAGCCACCCTCCGCCAGCAGGGGCTTGAACCCTTCGGCGACCCCATCGTCTCCTCGGAGGCCGTGGTGATAAAGCGTGAGGGAGAAGACGTCACCGCTGATGAAAACGTTGTGCTTAGCCGCATTCGAGGAATCCTCAATGCGCGCCACTACGTCATGCTCGACTACAACGTGGCAGAAGAAAAGCTGCCAGACGTCGAGGCAGTGACCCCTGGGCTTACAGGACCGACCATCTCTCCCTTGGCCCGTGAAGGGTGGGTTGCCGTGCGCGTCATGGTTCCCCGCAAACTGGCCAACCAAGTTATGGACAGCCTCGAAGAGCTCGGGGCAGAGGCAATTCTTGCCTCGGATCTTCGGATTGCCCGCTTTTAGGGGGAGATTCCAAACATTTTATTCGGGCTCCTAGCTACGATGGGGACTGACCATCATCGTTCTTCGATTTTTATGCAAGGAGTCAGCCCCGATGGCAAAGACAACTAAGAAGGATGCACAAGCAGAGGCCAAAGAGACCAAGGATGTAAAGTCCCAGGTCGAAGAAAAGGCCACCAACAAGTCTTCGAAGTCCGCCTCTAGCAAGAAGACGCGTACTGAGACTGACCTTCTCGGCTCCCTGGAAGTTCCGAACGATGCGTACTACGGCGTTCACACGCTCCGCGCTATCGAAAACTTCCAGATTTCCTACGTGACCATCAACACCATCCCGGACTTCATCCGCGGCATGGTCCAGGTCAAGAAGGCCACCGCTATGGCCAACCGCCGCCTGCACGTTCTTCCGAAGAAGAAGGCAGAAGCAATTATCTGGGCTTGTGACCAGATTCTGGAAGAAGGCCGCTGCATGGACCAGTTCCCGCTGGATGTCTTCCAGGGTGGCGCTGGCACCTCGCTCAACATGAACACCAACGAGGTTGTGGCCAACCTGGCGCTCGAGCACCTCGGTGAGGAAAAGGGTGCCTACGACATCATCAACCCGAACGATGATGTCAACATGTCCCAGTCCACCAACGACGCGTACCCGACCGGCTTCCGTCTCGGCATCTACTACGCGATGGAGGACCTCATTGAGCGTATCGACGCGCTGCAGGCTGCATTCCACGCCAAGGGCAATGAGTTCGTTGACATCCTGAAGATGGGCCGCACCCAGCTGCAGGACGCAGTGCCGATGACCCTGGGTGATGAATTCAAGGCCTTCGCTCACAACTTGGCCGAAGAGCAGGCCATCCTGCGTGACGCCCAGAAGCGCCTGCTGGAGATCAACCTCGGCGCAACCGCCATCGGTACCGGCGTGAACACCCCGGCTGGCTACCGCCACCAGGTCACCGCAGCACTGTCTGAGGTGACGGGCCTTGAGATCAAGACCGCCCGCGACCTCATTGAAGCAACCTCCGACTGTGGCGCCTACGTGCTTCTGCACTCCACCATTAAGCGCGCAGCGATGAAGCTGGCCAAGATCTGTAACGACCTGCGCCTGCTGGCCTCTGGCCCGCGCGCCGGCCTGGCAGAGATCAACCTGCCACCGCGTCAGGCCGGTTCCTCCATCATGCCGGGTAAGGTCAACCCGGTTATCCCGGAGGTTGTCAACCAGGTCTGCTTCAAGATCTTCGGTAATGACCACGTAGTCACCATGGCTGCCGAGGCTGGTCAGCTGCAGCTCAACGTCATGGAACCGGTTATCGGTGAGGCACTGTTCCAGTCCATCCGCATCATGGGCAACGCCGTCGACACCCTGCGTGAGAAGTGCGTCGTGGACATCACGGCTAACGCTGATGTTTGCCGCGCGTACGTTGAGAACTCCATCGGTATCGTCACCTACCTGAACCCGTTCATTGGTCACCACAACGGTGACATGATTGCTAAGGAGTCCCTCAAGACCGGCAAGGGCGTCAAGGAGCTCGTTCTGGAGAAGGGCCTGCTCGATGAGGAGACCCTCAACAAGGTTCTGTCCGTTGAGAACCTCATGCACCCGGAGTTCCGCGGTCAGCTCTACATCGATGAATAAACCTTCGTCAGCACCAGTGTTGTAAATACGCTCTGCTGTTTCGTCCACGCCCGTACTGCCTCGCTGAAGGTGGTACGGGCGTTTGGCTGTTTTCAATCCGACTGATGCTGCCGACACCCTGGATACCCCGATGGGGGTGCAGTGGTTGGCATCGGTGTGTAAACGGACACAATCGGGCCTGGATTCTCGCCAAAGCCACATAAATAGGGCAGAATTAGAACTGTCAGTTGTCGCGCCCAGGTCGTGTACTGACCACAGCGCGAATTACCACCCATACTGCAGTTCACCTGCACATATTGGAGTTACATAATGGTTGTTGTGCACATCATTATCGTCCTTGCGGCGATTTATCTCGGTGCCCGAATTGGTTCGATCGGTATTGGTATGGCCGGCGGCTTGGGCGTTCTACTACTCGGCCTCACCGGTGTCCCCGTAACGCGTGAAGACATCCCCTTTGATGTCATTGGCATCATCATGACCGTGATCGCCGCCATTGCTGCCATGCAGCGTGCTGGCGGTATGGACTATCTGGTCTACCTTGCCGAAAAGTTTCTTCGCAAGAACCCAAAGAGGATCACGTTCTACGCACCTATCGTTACGTGGTTGATGACCGTTCTGGCAGGCACCGGCCACACGGCGTTCTCCACGCTCCCGGTTATCGTTGAGGTAGCGAAGGAAGGCAAGGTCCGTCCTTCCCGCCCGCTTTCGATTTCCGTCGTAGCCTCGCAGATGGCAATCTGTGCCTCACCTATTTCCGCAGCCGTTGTTCTGTTGGCTTCGCTGCTGGAGCCGATGGGCGTGGGCTATTTGCAGATCCTCGCGGTCCTTATTCCGGCTACGTTCCTCTCCATTTTCCCTGCCGCTTGGGTAGCAAACCGCTCGGGCGCAGAACTCGAAGATGACCCCGTTTACCAAGAGCGCAAGGCCCAGGGCTTGGTGAAGCTGCCGCAGGGTTCCCAGAACTACGCTCCGGCACAAGGTGCAAAGACCTCGGTCATCATCTTCCTAGTCGCCATCGTCATCGTGATGCTGTGGGCCACCCTTACCTCATCCCAGGTGGGTCTTATCGAGGAACCGACGCTGCCGCGTAACGAGGCCATCATGACAGTGATGCTCACCGCCGCAACACTCATCGTCATGGTCACCAAGGTCCCCGCCGGCGACGTTCTCAACACGCCTGTCTTCAAGTCGGGTATGTCCGCCTGTATCTGCGTGCTCGGTGTCGCATGGTTGGGTACCACGCTGATCAACCACTACATGGAGGACATCCAGGCCATCTCCGGGTCCATCATTGAGTCCGCCCCGTGGCTGCTGGCCATCGTGCTCTTCTTCGCTGCGGCGCTCCTGTACTCGCAGGCCGCAACCACTAAGGCTCTCATGCCGGCAGCCCTGGCCCTCGGCGTCAACCCGCTTACCGCAGTGGCTGCCTTCCCAGCAGTGTCCGCGCTGTTCATCCTGCCGACGTACCCGACCTTGTTGGCGGCCGTCGAAATGGATGACACTGGCTCGACTCGCATTGGCAAGGCTGTCTTCAACCACCCGTTCATCATTCCAGGCACTGTGAGCATCGTCTTGTCGGTCCTCCTGTGCTACGCCTTTGGCGCAGTCCTTATCTAGCATCACCTAGCATCATTTAGAAATAATTTGATGTTGCTTAGCGCGCTTCTTTAGCGCGCTAAGCTGGAGAGCATGACTACGCAACCTTCTGATGTTGATATTGCTCAAGCTCACCAGCTCGAACCGATTACGGATATTGCTGCACGCGCAGGCATTCCGGAGACGGCTCTTATTCCTTATGGGCAAAGCAAAGCCAAAGTGGATATCACTCGAGTTGGGGATACTCCCGCAGATGGCAAGTTGGTCCTCGTCACCGGCGTCTCACCGACGCCAGCTGGCGAGGGTAAATCTACTGTTCTTATCGGCTTGACCGACGCCCTCACGCAGCTGGGCAAGAAGGCTATCGTCGCCCTTCGCGAGCCTTCCCAGGGCCCTGTCATGGGCATCAAGGGAGGCGCCGCGGGTGGCGGCTACTCTCAGGTTGTCCCAATGGAGGACATCAATCTCCACTTCACCGGTGACTTCCACGCTATCGCCGCGGCCACCAACACCTTGGCCGCCATCATCGATAACCACATCCACCAGGGCAATGCGCTCAACATCGATCCGCGCCGCATTACCTGGCAGCGCTGCGTTGACGTCAATGACCGTGCCCTGCGCCACGTTGTTACCGGGCTCGGTGGCCCCGCCCACGGCGTGCCGGGGGAGACTGGGTTCACCATTACGGCGGCGTCGGAAATCATGGCCATCCTCGGCCTCGCAACCGACTTGGCAGACCTAAAGAAGCGTCTCGGTGACATCACTGTGGGCTACACCTACGACCAAAAGCCAGTAACCGCCCGCGAATTGGGCGCAGAAGGCGCACTAACAGCGCTCATGCGTGATGCCCTGAACCCTAACCTGGTCCAGACCCTGGGCGGCACCCCTGCCTTCGTCCATGGCGGCCCCTTCGCCAATATCGCTCACGGCTGCAACACGCTGCTGGCAACCCAGACTGCGATGCGCTTCGGTGACATTGTCCTCACGGAGGCAGGCTTCGGCGCGGATCTCGGCGGCGAGAAATTCATGGACGTCAAGTCCCGCTTCGGTGATCTTGACGTCGCCGGTGCCGTCGTTGTTGCGACTATCCGCTCCCAGAAGTACAACGGCGGACAGCCCCGCGAGGAACTCACTACCGAAAACCTGGAGGCGCTAAAGAAGGGCGTGGTGAACCTCGAGCGCCACGTTGAGAACGTGCGCAAATTTGGCCTCAAGCCAGTGGTCGCTCTCAACCTCTTCTGGAGCGATACCGAGGCCGAGCGCGAGTTCATGCGCCAGTGGGCCGCCGATTTCGACGTCGCGCTCGAAGAAGCAGAAGTGTGGGCCAAGGGCGGAGCGGGAGCAACAGCGCTGGCTGAGCGCCTTCTGGAGAGTCTTTCCGAGGGTAACTCCCACCAGCTCTATGATCCCGCTGAGGGCATCGAGGCCTCCATCGACACCATTGCTAGGGAAATCTACCGCGCCGAGCGGGTGGAGTACTCGTCTAAGGCGCTGAAGGATTTGAAGTACATCAAGGACAACGGTTGGGAGGAGTTCCCAGTCGTGATCTCGAAGACTCAATATTCCTTCTCGGATGATCCGAGCCAGCTCGGCGCCCCGGAAGGCCACGTCCTTCATGTCCGCGAGCTGCAGCCCCGCACAGGCGCTGGCTTCATCGTGGCGCTGACCGGCGACGTCATGACCATGCCGGGTCTACCGAAGAAGCCCGCGGCCAACAACATCGATGTTGCTGCGGATGGTTCCATCTCTGGCCTGTTCTAAGCCGCGGCGCGCTCTTCGGGGCGCCGTCTACGAGGCCCGGTCCGGCCACCCGGGGTACTCGGGTGGCGTGCCGCCGAAGGCGGGGCATAGGTGTTGGAAAGAACACCAGCCACAGAGCTTCGAGGTCTTGGGCCTGAAGTCACCGGACTTGCCATCGCCTTCGATCTTGGCCCAGAGCTCACCCAGGTCGCGCTCGAAGTACTCGAGCTCCTCCGGCCCCGGCGTGAGGAACATCGAATCCAGGACCTTGAGGTACATCAGCCGCAACTGCGTGGGGATGGTGCCGAGCAGCCGCCAGTACACCAGCGCGTAGAAGTTCATCTGGAACTGCGCGTCCTGGGAATAGCGGGGGAGCGGCTTCTTTCCCGTCTTATAGTCCACCACGCGTACCTCGCCGGTGGGGGCAACGTCGACGCGGTCGATGAACCCACGGACAGGAACACCGTTCGGCAAGACGGTATCGACGTACATCTCGCACTTGTGGGCGTCGAAGCCTTGGGGGTTTTCCATCTGGAAGTAGCCCTTGACCAGTTCGCGCGCCTCGACGAAGAAGTCCAGCTCTTCGGGCTCCGGCACCAATTCACGCAGCTCGGGGTCTTTGTCCAGCATCACCGCCCATTCGGGCTTAATCATCTTCACCGCGGCTGGGTACTCACGTTGCTCGCGGGGCAGCTGGTGCATCTTTTCTAGGACTGCGTGGACCAGCGTTCCCTTCACCTGGGCCTTCGTCTTGGGCTCGGGCAACTTGTCAATAGCCCGGAAGCGATAGAGCAGCGGGCATTGTTTGTAGTCGGAGGCACGGGAAGGAGAGAGGGCTAGTCGTTTCGGCATAGTGTTTCTCAGCCTAGCGCATAGCCCACCGCGAACCTTCCCGCATCTCCCGACCGTCCGTGGCAAGCTAGATGGCATGAGCACTACGCAAGAGTTTCTTGATTTCATCGCCGCGAGCCCCTCGTCCTATCACGCGGCTGAAGAGGTGGCGCGCACGCTCGTCGCCGCCGGCTTTAGCCGCCAAGATGAGTCTGCCGAATGGTCAGCTGCACCAGGCGGCCACGTCATGGTCCGGGGTGGTGCGGTCATGGCATGGTATGTCCCCGAAGGCGCCGGCCCGGATTCCGGCTTCCGCATTATCGGCTCCCACACCGATTCGCCCGGCCTGGCGCTCAAGCCCACCCCGGACTTCGATTCCGCAGGGTGGCAGCAGGTAGCCGTCGAGGTCTATGGCGGGGTGCTTCTCCACAGCTGGTTCGACCGCGAGCTCACCGTCGGCGGCCAGGTCATCACGAAGGATGGCAGCCGCCACTTGATCAATACCGGCCCCTTGCTGCGCTTGCCTTCCTTGGCGATCCACCTCTACCGCAAAGATGAGTTCAAGCCGGATCGCCAGCGCCACATGCAGCCGGTGCTCTCCGTGGGTACTCCGGAGACGTCGGTGATGGGGGTCGTCGGCAAGCAGCTTGGCGTAGACCCAGAGGATATCGCTTCCTTCAACCTGATTACCGCGGATGCCCAGCGCGGTGAGGTCTTTGGCGCCGGCGAAAAGCTCATCGCTGCCGGGCGCATGGACAACCTTTCTTCCGTTCATGCTTCGCTGCGTGCCCTGCTCGCTGCTGCAAAGAACGCCGACTCCATCGAGCACAAGGACGTCCTCGTCATGGCGGCCTTTGATCACGAAGAGGTGGGCTCCTCTTCGCGCTACGGCGCAGGTGGCCCGATCCTGGGGGATATCCTGACCCGCACCGCCCGTGCCCTCGGCGCGAACGAGGAGCAGCGTTTCCAGATGTTTGCGCGCTCCAGCTGTGTCTCGGCCGACGCCGCGCACTCCGTGCACCCCAACTACGCCGAAAAGCACGATCCCACGCATCACCCGATCATCGGCCAAGGCCCGGTGACCAAGATTAACGGCAACCAGCGCTATGCTTCCGACGCTAATACCGTGGCCCTGTGGGAATCTGCCTGCCGCCGTGCGGGTGTTCCGGTCCAGCGCTTCGTGGGAAATAACGATGTCCCGTGTGGCTCCACCATCGGGCCGATTTCTGCCACCCGTCTGGGCATCCCCACCGTTGATGTGGGAGTGCCGATGCTCTCGATGCACTCGATCCGTGAGCTGGTAGGCGAGCGCGACCAACTATGGCTTGGTGACGCCCTTGAGGCATACTTGGTTGGTTAATCCTTCTTGCCCCTAACTTTGTGAAAGGTTTTTCACGCTATGGCTTATTCTGGCCCCTTCCGCTACGGCGACCGCGTGCAGCTCACGGATGCCAAGCGGCGTCATTACACCATCGTCCTCGAGGAGGGAGGCCAGTTCCATTCGCACAAGGGCATCATCAACCACGATGACATCGTCGGCATGGATGAGGGCTCCGTCATCGATTCGACGCTGGGCAGCTCCTTCCTCTTGTTCCGCCACCTCATGGTGGATCACGTCTTGTCGATGCCGCGCGGTGCTGCGGTGATTTACCCCAAGGACTCCGCGCAGATCCTGGTCGAGGGCGATATCTTCATGGGTGCGCGCGTGCTGGAAGCCGGCGCCGGTTCCGGAGCACTCTCAATGACCCTCTTGCGCGCCGTGGGGCCAGAAGGCCACGTTTTCTCCTATGAGGTGCGCGATGATCACTTGGAATACGCCGTGAACAACGTCGCCGAATACTTCGGTGAGCAGCCCGAGTGGTGGAGCCCGCGGCTTGGCGATTTGGCCGATGTGACCGTCGAGGAGCTCGGCGGCCCCGTGGATCGCGTCATCTTGGACATGCTCGAACCCTGGGAGCACCTCGAGAAGGTGCGCGATATCCTCATCCCGGGCGGCGTCTTCATGACTTATGTGGCCACCGTGCCGCAGCTGATGAAGGTGATGGAGGGAATCCGCGAGCTGAAGTGCTTTACGGAGCCGCGCGCCTGGGAGTCCCTCGTGCGTGAATGGAAGGTGGAGGGCTTGGCCACCCGCCCGGAGCACCGCATGAACGCGCACACCGCGTTCCTGATCTGGACGCGTCGGCTTGCCGACGGCGTCACCCCGCCCCGCCCGCAGCGCCGCGCCCGAAAATAAGCCCCGAGGCTTAACGTGGCGCACCGCGCGCTAGGGTGGATTCTATGAACGATGCCACTCATTCCCAGGAACTTGGCCAGCACCGCCGCCAGATAGAGCAACTGGCTGAGCGCAATGCCAAGCTTGCTGCCCTGTTGAAGGATGCGCGCACGAAGCTTCAGCAGATGCTCGCGGAGGTGGACGCTCTTGCAGAGCCTGCCTCCACGTACGGCGTCTTTCTTGGCTATTCCGGGCGCGCACACGATTCGCGCCGCGATGCTGAGGTATACACCAATGGCCGCGCCATGCGGGTGAAGATTTCTCCGAACCTGGAGCCAGGCTCGTTAGAAGTCGGGCAGCAGGTCCGCTTGGGCGAAGGATTCGTGGTGGTGGAGGGCTGTGCCCCGGTGAATACCGGCGCGCTGGCGACGCTCCAGGAGCGCCTAGGCACCGACCGCGCGGTGGTTATCAATTCCGCGGGCGAAGAGCAGGTGGTGCTGCTCGGCACGATGCTGCGCGATACCGTCCGTGCCGGCGATACCCTCCTGGTCGAGCCGAAATCAGGCGTGGCCACCGAGCGCGTGCACAAGACTGAAGTAGCGCAGCTCACGCTGGAGGAAGTCCCGGACGTATCCTACGAGGACATCGGTGGTTTGGACGAGCAGATTTCGCTCATCCGCGATTCGGTCGAGTTGCCTTTCCTCCACCCAGAGCTCTACCGCCAATACGATCTCCAGCCGCCGAAGGGCGTGCTGCTCTATGGCCCACCTGGCTGTGGCAAGACGCTCATCGCCAAGGCGGTCGCGCATTCTCTGTCGGCGTCCCTGGGCGCTACTGCCCCCAGCTACTTCCTCAACGTGAAGGGCCCAGAACTGCTCAACAAGTTCGTGGGTGAGACTGAGCGCCGTATCCGCCTCATCTTTGAACGCGCCCGCGAGCTTGCCTCCGAGCCCACTGCTGATGGTAGCCAGCGGCCGGTCATCATCTTCTTCGATGAGATGGAATCCATCTTCCGCACGCGCGGCTCCGGTGTGTCCTCCGATATGGAAACCACCGTCGTCCCGCAGCTGCTGACGGAATTGGATGGCGTCGAGAAGCTCAGCAATGTCATCGTCATCGGTGCCACCAACCGCGAGGAGCTCATCGACCCCGCCATCATGCGCCCGGGGCGCCTCGACATCAAGATCCGCGTCAACCGGCCCACCAAGCAGGGCGCGCGGGAAATCTTTGCGCGCCACTTCCCGGAATCAGTCCCGCACGAGGGCGAGCTTTCCCAGCTCATCGATACCGCAGTGGAGGATCTCTACGCGGAGCGCCCCTTCGTCACGCTGCACTTCTCCAACGCGGATCCTCGCGTGCTGCACTACCGGGACTTCGTCTCCGGCGCGATGATCGCCAACATCGTCTCCCGCGCAAAGAAGTTGGCTATCA
Organism: Corynebacterium sp. HMSC062E11; assembly: GCF_001811845.1. Classification (NCBI taxonomy): domain Bacteria; kingdom Bacillati; phylum Actinomycetota; class Actinomycetes; order Mycobacteriales; family Corynebacteriaceae; genus Corynebacterium; species Corynebacterium sp. HMSC062E11. The sequence goes on along the minus strand of NZ_KV806780.1, from coordinate 44,594 downwards.
AGGAGGCTTTGGACGAAACCAACGCTGCGGAGGGTAAACAACCCGCAGGCATCACCGCCGCGCACCTGCACCAGGCCATTGCTGCCGAGCAGGCTGAATCGGAATACGTACCGACATCCGCCAACCCGGAGGAGTGGGCCAAGATCGTCGCCGGGACCTCCGCCGGCGCGCATGTCACCGGGGTCGAATTGATGGGAGTAAAACCTTGAGCCGTGTCCTAGGAACCGAAACCGAGTACGGAATCTCCACGCCGTCGAACCCGGCGTTGTCACCAATCGTGACGTCCACGCACGCGGTAGTGGCCTATGCCGCCCTGCATACCGGTGCGCGCTCCCGCTGGGACTTTCGGGAGGAGCACCCGCTGCGCGATAGCCGCGGCTTCGATCTCAAGCGCTACCACACCGTGCCCGTGGTGGACCCAAACGCGCTGGGCGTGGCCAACGTGGTCACGGCCAACGGAGCCCGCTTCTACGTCGATCACGCCCACCCTGAGTATTCCTCTCCGGAGTGCACCAATGCCTGGGATGCGATGCTTTATGACGCCGCCGGCGACCTCATCCTGCGCCGCGCTGCAGATGCCGTAGCATCTCTGACTGCCCAGGGCACGTCAGTACTGGCCACGCACGATCCCTGCCCGCCGCTGAAGTTTTACAAGAACAACGTGGACGGCAAGGGAGCTTCCTATGGCAGCCACGAAAACTACCAGTACTCCCGGGAGACTGATTTCGACGACATCGCCCAAGGTCTGATCCCGTTCTTCGTCACCCGTCAAGTGGTCACCGGTGCTGGCCGCATGGGCCTGGGCGCTGATGGTGAGGAACCAGGCTTCCAGATCTCGCAGCGCGCGGACTATATCGAGCAGGAGATTTCCCTGGAGACCACGCTCAACCGCGGCATCATTAACACCCGTGATGAACCGCATGCGGTGGCAGAGGACTTTGGCCGCCTGCACGTCATCATCGGTGATGCCACGATGGCCCATACCTCGACGCTGCTCAAGCTGGGTATGACGTCACTGGTGTTGGACGCCATTGAGGAGGGCGTTGACTTTAGTGACCTGCGCCTGAAGGACCCCGTGGCAGAGGTCCAGCGAGTTAGCCGCGACCTCACCCTGACTCATCAGCTGGAGCTTCACGACGGCCGCCGCCTCACCGCCCTCGAGATCCTCGCCGTCTACCGGGAGCGGGTCACTGCGACCTCAGAGTCAGATGAGAAGGTTCTTGCCGCCTGGGACGAGGTCGTGTCGCTCTTGGCGGACAACCCGTTGAAGGCGGCCCATCTGCTGGATTGGGTAGCCAAGTACCGCTTGATTAAGGGATACCTCGACCGTGGCGTGGCTGCAGATGACCCGAAGCTGGCGCTCATCGATCTGCAGTACACCGATATTGACCCGGCCAAGTCCCTCTACCACGCGCTCGTGCGCAAGGGCCAGATGCGCACCTTGGTCAGTGAGGAGGAGATTGCTGCGGCCGGCGACACCCCGCCCACGGATACCCGCGCTTATCTGCGCGGACACGCCACCCGCATGTTCGGCGAAGACGTCCTGGCCGCATCGTGGCAGTCACTAACCTTCCGAATTGGTGAAGCCGAGGGCGCCAACTCGGGAGCCGCCTGCGTGGCGCTCGATGACACCACGCGGCTCGGACAGGACGAAGTGGGAACCTTGCTGGAATCTGCAGACAGCGCCGCCGATTTCGTCGACGGTTTGCGCCAGCTCGGGGTGCGAATCGAGTACCCTACACTGTATTAGCGCAGCAAACCTCCACTCGCGAAAGGAGCTCTGACAATGAGCGGACAGCAGTCTCAGATCAATGCCGGCGGCGGCAACGGTGAGGGAGGAGACTCACAAGAGTTCGACGCTGGACAAGTCAGCATCAACAGCGCCGGAACCGATGATCTCCTCGATGAGATCGATGGGCTCCTGGAATCCAATGCCGAGGAGTTCGTGCGCTCCTACGTCCAAAAGGGCGGCGAATAAAGGTGGAACAGCGCTCCGGTAGCGCCCCTGTATACGCACGGCGGATCATGGGCATCGAAACCGAGTACGGAATCACGGCGAGTGCTTCCCATGGCCAGCGAGTCATGTCCCCGGATGAGATAGCTCGCGTGCTTTTCCGGCCCATCGTGTCGAAGTACTCCTCCTCGAACATCTTTAGCCCCAACGCCTCGCGCCTCTACCTCGATGTCGGCTCCCACCCGGAGGTCGCCACCGCTGAATGCGATAGCCTGAGCCAGCTCATCGCGTACGAGCGCGCTGGCGATGCCATGGTCAACCGCATGGCCGTACAGGCGGAGGAAGCCTTGGCTGCGGAGGGGGAGAAGCGCGCCGTCTACTTGTTCAAGAATAACGTCGATTCTGCGGGCAATTCCTACGGCTGCCACGAGAACTACCTCATTGGCCGCCACGTGGTGCTCAAAGACCTCGGCAAGGCCCTCCTGCCGTTCATGATCACCCGCCAGCTCATTTGCGGCGCCGGGATGATTAAACCTGCCAAGGGCGACGAGCCTGCGCGTTTCGTGCTTTCACAGCGCGCCGACCAAGTGTGGGAGGGCGTGTCCTCTGCGACGACTCGCTCACGCCCCATCATCAACACCCGCGATGAACCGCATGGTGATTCGAAGCGTTTCCGCCGCATGCACGTTATCGTCGGCGACTCCAACATGGCGGAGCCCACGATGGCGCTCAAAGTAGGCTCCACGCTGCTCATGCTGGAGATGCTAGAGGCTGGCTTTGAGGTACCGGAGCTTTCGGTGCTTGATCCAATTCAGCACATCCGCACCATCGCGCTCGATTCCACCGGCCGCACCGAGCTTCCGCTCGAGGGAGGCGGCAACACCACCGCGCTCGCAATCCAGCAAGAACTGTGTGCCGCCGCAGAGCGTTGGCTGGAGCACCGCGAGGACACCGGGACACCAACGGCTGAGCTCGCACGCGTCGTCGATCTCTGGAAGCGCACCCTCCAGGCCATTGACACACAAGACTTTTCCGCGGTCGACCGCGAGATCGATTGGGTGATTAAGCGCGGCCTGCTGAACCGCTACCGCGAGCGCCTGGGCGGAGATTGGGCGCACCCCAAGCTGGCCCAGATTGACCTGACCTACCACGACATTCGCCCTGGGCGCGGTCTCTACAGCGTGCTGGAGCAGCGCGGCATGGTGGAACAGTGGATCGATGATGCAGCAATCAATGCCGCCGTCGATACCGCACCGCAGACCACCCGTGCCAAGCTGCGCGGCGAGTTCCTCGCCGTTGCCCGCGAGCTCAATGCCGCTGTGACGGTGGATTGGACGCGGATGAAAGTCAACCGCCCAGAACCCATGACCGAAGAGTTCTCCGACCCCTTCGTATCCGAGGACCCGCGCTTAGACGGGTTGTTAGACTACATGCGTTCGCACCAAGGTGCTTAAGGCCCCGAACCTCAACAAGGAACCTGCCATCATGCCGTCAGCAGATCGCACTGCGGCTCGGACACCAGTCCGAGATCGAGCCATCGAAAGGCTCACCAACCTCGCCTTTGCCCTCCACGGCGCAGCGCACCAAGGCGGCGTTCCCGACCGCAGCGCTGCCTGGATTCGCACCAACGTCGAGGGTTATCAATCCCGCAGCGACGAGGCCTTTCAGAAGCAGCTTTCCCGCGACATTGTGACGCTGCAACGCGCCGGAGTGCCGGTGGTGCACAGCAGTGGTGTGGAAGGCTCGCTGTATCGCCTTGATCCTGAGAGCTACCAGCTGCCTCCCGTGGACTTCACACCCGAGGAAGCCATGGTGTTGGGCGTTGCCGGAGGGATTGGCACCCCGGGGGGCTTGAGTGATTTCAGCTTGTCCGCGTGGACCAAACTCGCAGCCTCGGGAGCCTCCCGCGACTTGCGCGGTGCGCCCGTCTACACCGCCGTCAACGACATGACCAGGCTGAGCCCAGAGCTCGTCACCGGGGTGATTACCGCCGTGCGCGCGGGGCTGCGCATTTCCTTTGATTACTACGCCACGCCCTCAGCCAAGCCGGTTCGCCGCCACATGGATCCCTGGGGCCTAGTCAACCACCGTGATCGCGTTTACCTCGTCGGGTGGGATGTGGACCGCGAGGCACCTCGTACTTTCCGCGCTACCCGCGTGGACAACGTCAGGCGCTCGCGCGCTGCGGCCACCCACCTCGAGCCCACCGCGCCGCTGCAAGATCTCGTCGTGGAAGCGCTTGACCGGGGAGACACCGTCGATGCCCTCCTTGAGGTACCAGATGGCCAGGCCGCGGAGCTTGTCGATGCCGGACGCAGACGCGCGGATGGCCTCCTTGCGCTGACGGGCGTGCGCCGCGATTGGCTAGTGCGCACCGCCGCGGGATATGCACCAGATGTCGTGGTGATTGAACCGACAGAAGTTCGTTCAGACATCGTCGCGCTCTTGAGTGGGGAGGAATCACACCATGGCTGATCAGCCACGCAAACTGCAGTCTCTTGTTCGCTCCCTCAACCTCATCCCATACCTGCGCAACCACCCAGGGTTGACCCCGATGGAGGCGGCCGAGGATTTGGGAATGACCCCCGCTGAGCTTAAGGATGCCGTCGATAGGCTCTTCTGCTCCGGGGTGGGCCGCAATACTGAGGACCTCATCGACTTAAGCTTCAGCTACCGCGATGGCATCGAGATCTACAACGACCAGGGCCTGACCCAGGCCCTGCGCTTGACCCCAACGGAGGCCGGCGCGTTGTTGCTGACGCTCGAGTCCCTTGAGGCAATGCCGGGGCTTGTCGACGTCTCCGCAGTCCATTCCGCCGCCGCGAAGCTGCGCGAGATCATGGATGAAAAGACCGCCGCCATCTACGATTCCCTGGCCACAACGGATCCGGAGGAATCTCAGGTGCAAGCGGCGCTGGCGGGGGCCGTCGACAAGCGCCGGCAGGTCCGTTTCACCTATTGGAGCATGTCCTCCAACCGCACCAGCGAGCGCACCGTGCACCCAGCACGAATCTTCATCGTGGATGGAGAACCCTATTTGGTGGCCTGGGACGAATCGGTAGGGGAGCACCGCACGTTCCGCTTGGACCGCATGAGCGATGTTGAGGTGCTTGACGCAACCGCAACCCCGCACCTGCGCAAGCTGGACTTCAACCCCGATTCCCCCTTTGGCCTAGATCACACTCTCGTTGCGCAGCTGGAGATTAACCAAGAATTCACCTGGCTAGCAGAACACTACGACATCACTCTCGGCAAAACACTAGAAAATGGGCGGATAGCTGCGACGATGCCCGTCGGATCTGAAGCATGGTTTAGCCGTTTCGCTCTCGGTCAAGCCGACCGATTGCGGGTCGTGGGGCCGCAGAAGCTCGTCGACGCCATTTCGGAACATAGAAAACGGGCGTTGGAGCGTTATACTCAACTGCCAGACTAAGAGCTCTCCTGTGTGCGCCCCGTGCAGCGCTGCGCTGCATGGAAGCGTACGCTTCATCAACCTAGAAAGAAGGGGCACCCTCAATGACCGTGGGACCTTTGGAAATCGGCCTTGTCGTTCTCGTTATCGTGCTGTTGTTCGGCGCCAAGAAGCTGCCGGAGCTAGCTCGTTCGATGGGCCGCTCCATGCGCATTTTTAAGTCCGAAGTCAAGGAGATGAAGGAGGAGAACAACACTCCCGAGCAGCAGGCCCAAATTGCTGCATCGAAGAAGAACGATGAGGACTTCTGGAACAGCCCGGAAATGCAGCCGCGCGCATCCAAGCCGGTTGATGGAAATCAGAACTAATCATCTTTCTCGGTAGGCACACCACGCTCAAGGGACTTGGAACTCCAAGGGAGTGTGTGCCGCTGTGGGCTTTCTAGGGAGGCATTGCATTGAGTACCGCGAGTACACCGCCGAATCCCGCGTCTAGCGCACGCAAGCAAAAGTGGACCTCAAAGCTGCGCCGCAAGCCCAAGAATCCTACGGGGGAGATGACCCTAGTCCAACATCTCCAAGAACTGCGTCGGCGCATCGTGATTTCCTTGCTTGCTCTCGTGGTAGGCACCATCATCGGATTCATTTGGTATCAAAACGCTCCGTTTAATATGGCGCCGCTAGGCGAGATCTTGCGTGGGCCCTATTGCTCGCTGCCTGAGGAAAAGCGCATCTCTTTCACCGCGGATGGCGAATGCCGCTTGCTCGCCACCAGCCCCTTCGAAATGCTGCTGCTGCGCCTCAAAGTGGGCGCGTTGGCTGGCGCAGTAATGTCCTCACCGGTGTGGCTCCATCAAATATGGGCATTCATTGTGCCCGGTCTGCATAAGAACGAGCGCCGTTTCACCTTCTTTTTTGTCTCCACGGCGGTAGTTCTCTTCGTGCTTGGCGCGCTTCTTGCCTACTTCATCCTTTCCGTGGGTTTGGAGTTCCTCATGGGCATGGGCTCGGAGTACCAGACCGCGGCACTAACCGGTGAGCGCTATTTCTACTTCCTGCTGACGTTGCTCCTCATCTTCGGCGTGAGCTTTGAGATCCCACTACTCGTGGTATGCCTCAATGTGATAGGTGTCCTGGAATACGATGACGTCAAGGACAAGCGCCGCATCATCATTGTCGCCATCATGATCTTCGCTGCGGTGGTGACACCCGGCCAAGAACCTTTTTCGATGTTGGTCTTGGCCGGTGCCCTCGTACTCCTCGTGGAATTGGCCTTCCAGTTCTGCCGCATCAACGACAAACGCCAGAAGCGCCAGCGCCCAGACTGGATGGATCTGGATGATGAAACAGCCTCGTCCTTGGACGAAGGTCCGGGTGCCATAGGTGCACCAACTCCGGTGTCTGCATCAACGAGCGTTTCTGCGTCTTCGCGGCCGGTATCTTCCAGGCCTGTTCCCCCGACCTCGACGGGTGAAGCTCCGACACCGCAGCCTCAACAGAGGAACACTCAGCCCCCGCAGAGCGGCTTCTTCGACGACGTTCTGTAGGATTGTCAGCCTTCTTAGGTACCTTGTTCAAACGTTCCCGCTTGGCGCCGGGGACCGTCGCGCTAGTTCGCGGTACCTGACAGGTACCCTGGGGACTTATGACACTGACGCATCTGGACGAGTTCACTCAAGCCCTGCCGTACTCACTGGATGACTTCCAGATCGAAGGATGCCAAGCAGTTGAAGCGGGCCACGGAGTCTTGGTCTGTGCTCCCACCGGCGCGGGCAAAACGGTCGTTGGTGAGTTCGCCGTGTCCCTGGCGCTGCGCCAGGGGACCCGCTGTTTCTACACCACCCCTATCAAGGCGCTGAGTAACCAGAAGTACCACGACCTGGTTGAGGCACACGGCGAGGATGCCGTGGGGCTGCTGACGGGTGATGTCTCCATCAATTCTTCCGCGGACATCCTCGTGATGACCACTGAGGTTTTGCGCAACATGATTTATGCGGGCTCAGGCGCATTGGATCGCTTGACCCACGTGGTGATGGATGAGATCCACTTCTTGGCGGATGCCTCGCGCGGCGCGGTATGGGAAGAGGTCATCCTCAACCTCGAGGAACATGTTTCCATCATCGGTTTGTCGGCAACGGTGTCCAACTCCGAGGAGTTCGGCCGGTGGCTAACCACCGTGCGCGGAGATACCAAGGTCATCGTTACCGATAAGCGCCCCGTCCCGCTGGACCAGTGGATGATGGTGGGACGCAAGATCTACCCACTCTTCGAGCCTGATTCAGGCGGCCAGGTCAATGCTGAGTTGGCGCGCCGTATCCAGCGCCTAGAAGCAGGAGACAGCGATAACGGCCGCGCAGACTATGCACAAAACCGCGCGAGCTTCCGTGCACGTGCCCGACACAAAGGCGGAGGACGCAACGACCGAAACAAAGATCGGCGCAGCGGCGCACCCCGCGCGCAGGACCGCTACCGGCCGCTGGGTCGTCCAGAGGTACTCAAAGAACTGCAGTCAATGGAGATGCTGCCGGCGATTACCTTCATCTTTTCCCGAGCGGGCTGCGATGGCGCTTTGTATCAGTGCCTGCGCTCCCGCATGGTGTTGACCTCCCAAGAGGAGACAGCTGAGATTAAGGCCATCGTCGATAAGGGCGTGGAAGGCATTCCGGAAGAAGACCTCAAGGTTCTTGATTTCAAGCGCTGGCGCGAGGCGCTTTCGCGTGGCTTCGCCGCCCACCATGCGGGTATGCTGCCAGCTTTTAGGCACATCGTGGAGGAGCTCTTCGTCAAAGGTCTGGTTCGTGCGGTCTTTGCCACCGAAACCCTTGCCCTAGGAATCAATATGCCGGCGCGCACGGTGGTCCTTGAGAAGCTCGTGAAGTTTAACGGCGAGGCACACGTGGACCTGACACCGGGTCAGTACACGCAGCTCACCGGCCGCGCGGGCAGGCGTGGCATCGATACCTTGGGCAATGCCGTCGTGCAGTGGGCACCCGCCATGGATCCCACCGCGGTGGCGGGCCTCGCATCGACCCGCACTTATCCGCTCATCTCTACCTTCGAACCCGGCTACAACATGGCCATCAACCTGCTGGGCATGCTCGGCTTCGATGACTCTCTGCGCCTGCTGGAGAAGTCCTTTGCGCAGTTCCAGGCGGATGGTTCCGTCGTGGAAGAAACGCGCGAGATTGAGCGCGCTGAGCACCGGGTCCGTGAGCTTCGGGCACAGTTGGATCAGGCCGTAGATAACTTGGCACCACCGACAATTGATGGTGAAGACCCGGCGGAGATCCTCATGGACTATATGAGGCTGCGCCGCGCACTGACTGAGGAGGAAAAGTCAGCGCGTGCCTCCAAGAAAGAAGAGAGGAGCAAGGAGGTCGCGGCGGTCCTTGCCCGCTTGCAGGTGGGTGAGGTCATCGCTATCGCAACGAAGAAGCGACCAACCCTGGCAGTTGTCATCACCCCAGCAAACCAGACCGCCGATCCACGCCCCTGGGTCACCACGGAGACCGGGTGGTCAGGCCGCATCGATGCAGCCGGTATAGATAATCCGCCAATTGTGGTCGGCCACATGAAGCTGCCGCGTGCGGCGCAGAAGAATCCGCGTCGGCATACCAAGTATGTTCAGGATGCCTTCAAGCGCGACTACTACAAGCGGCCTAAGAAGATGCGCACTGAGCCGCGCAATCGTCCCAACAAGAAGATCGCGCAGCTGCGCGATGCCCTCCGCGAGCACCCGGTGCACAATTGGCCGGCGACCGACCGCGAGCAGCTGGCCGGTGTGGCCCAAAAGCTCGCCCGACGCGAGCGCGAGCTCCACAAGTTGGAAGCCAAGGTGGAGCGCGCCACGGATACCCTCGGCCGCACTTTCGAGCGCATCGTGGACCTGCTGGCGGAAATGGATTACGTGGAGTTTGAAGGCTATGGCGAGGACCGCGAGCCGGTCATCACGGACGAAGGCGAGCGCTTGGCCAAGATCCATTCCGAATCCGACCTACTGGTGGCACAATGCCTCAAGCGGGGTATCTGGAATGACCTTGACCCGGCAGAGCTGGCCGGCGTTGCCTCCCTGTGTGTCTTCGAAAACCGCAAGGCCACCCGCGGCGAACCAGGTGCGGCTAGCGACGACATGGCGGACGCCATGAACGCAACGTGGCGCATCTACACGGAGCTTGTCAGCGATGAGAAGCGCCATAATCTGCCACAGACCCGTGAACCGGAGCCCGCCTTCGCGCTGGCGATCCACCAGTGGACGGCGGGCGCACCCTTGGCCTATTGCATGGCCGCTGCCAACGAGTCCGGCGCAGAGCTGACTCCAGGCGACTTCGTCCGTTGGTGCCGCCAGGTCATCGACCTGCTCCAGCAGGTAGCCAAGACAGGCTACGAAGAAGAGATTCGCCGCAATGCCCGGCGCGCCATTGACGCGATTCAACGAGGCGTTGTCGCCATCGGCGCTTAATTTCCTTCGACCAAGTCCAGCATCGCGGAGGCTGCCGCCGCGATGGCCTTGCGGTGGGGCGCGACCAGCGCCACCGTGGCTAGCTTCAGGTTTCTCCCCAATGGGTTGAGGATGAGGGCTTGTGTGCCGATGATGGCGGCGTCGACAAGCGCTGGCCCACCCGAGTCACCCTTGACTGCCGGAATCGTGTTGAAGACAAATCCGGCGGGGGAGACAGTGGTGTGGAAGTCGATGGACCACGTGCGAAAGAAGGGCAGTAGAAACAACCCCGTTCGCTTCTGTGCGCGACGGGACTTTCCGCCATATCCCCAGGTGTTGACTGGCGCGCGAAAATGCGGTGTGCTTTTAGCGAGCCCCGGAAGGTCCCGGGGCGGTGCTGGTATATCAAGCAGGCACACAGCTATATCGGTCCCGTCAATCGTGCGCACGGCGGTGATCCGCCGGTTGAACCCGCCACTGACTTTGTAGTGTTCACCACCGCCCACGCCATCGCGAAAGAAGTGCGCACAGGTCAGAACTAGCCGGGTTCGCTGCTGGGAGCGGGGGTTTAAGGATGCATCGATGAGCACACCCGAGCAATAGCTACCGCGGGTACGGATCTTGACGGCTGCGGGATAGGAATTCACGGCGCCCAGCTTAACTGGACGAAGGCGAGCGGTAGGCTAACTGCCATGACTGATTATGCTTCCCGCTTGGACCGCGCCCGCGCGATTGCCGCTGCCAAGGGTATCGATGTATTGCTCGTGGGTACCGGCGCAGAGTTCGCTTATCTTACGGGTTCCTGGGTCTCTTCCCATGAGCGGTTGACGTGCCTGGTCATCCGTCCCGAGGCCAAACCGATCATCGTCGCACCCAGCACCGACATTGAATCGCTTCAAGGCGTTGCTGCCCAGCTAGTGGGATGGAGTGACGGGCAGGACCCTTATGCACTGGCCTTAGACGGTACGCATCCCACCACCGTGGCTGTGGGCTCTTCGCTAACTGCGGACCACGTATTGCGTTTCCAGTCCACGATTCGACGCCAAGTCGAGCCGTCTTCGCTCACTTCGACGGATGCTCCACATGTGGAGTATGTGCTTGCTACCGAGGCGCTGGCTGGGCTCTTTAGCCGCAAGGACCCAGATGAAGTCGCGGAGCTGCGCGCTGCGGCAGTGGCTATCGATGCCGTCCATGCAGAGGTGCCACGTCTCCTGCAGCCTGGCCGCACTGAGGCCGACGTAGCGGCAGATTTGCGCGAGCTTATCTTGCGCGAGCACAAAGAGGTGGACTTCATCATCGTTGGTTCCGGCCCGAATGGTGCGAACCCGCACTATGACTACGGGGAGCGCGAACTCAGCGCTGGTGATCCCGTGGTGGTGGATATCGGGGGCACGTTGCCCTCCGGCTATCACTCTGATTGCACACGCACCTACGTGGTAGGCGCAGATCCTTCTGCGGCGCCTGCTGATTTCCAGGAAGCCTATGCGGTGTTGGAAGAGGCCCAAGCTGCCGGGCGAGCTGCTGCACGGCCCGGGGCGACTGCCCAGGAGATCGACCGTGCGACACGCAGTGTGATCGAAAGCGCCGGCTGGGGTGAGTACTTCACGCACCGCACCGGACATGGCATCGGCTTGTCGACGCACGAGGAGCCCTTCATCATGGAAGGAAACGAGCTGGAGCTTGCAGAGTCCATGGCCTTCTCGATCGAACCTGGTATCTATGTACCCGGAAAATGGGGCATGCGTCTCGAGGACATCGTGGTGACCACCGAGTCCGGCTACGAGTCTTTGAACCAAGCTCCGAGGGGGTTGCGTTAATGGGCGCGCTATTGATTCTTGGTGGGCGCAGCGATATTGGCGGCGAGCTTGCACGCCGGTTGTGCGCAGGCCGCCCGGTAGTACTTGCCGCGCGGGGTGAGCACGGCATGGATGAGCTCACCTCAGAGCTTCTGCGCAACGGAGCAACGTCCGTTCACACGCTTTCCTTCGATGCCGCGGATGTGTCCTCCCACCGCGCAGTTATCGAGCAAGCTGCAGCGCTCGCGGGTGAGGACATCACGACGGCGGTTGTCGCCTTCGGAATCTTGGGTGACCAGGAGCAAGCTGAGCACGACGAAGCCCATGCCTTCGACATCGCTCTGGTTGATTATGCCGCGCAGGTATCTATGCTCACCGTGCTGGCCGACGTCATGAAAAGAGGCCATATCGTGGCCTTTTCCTCCATTGCGGGCTGGCGTGCACGGCGGGCCAACTATGTCTATGGCTCAACCAAGGCTGGCCTCGATGCCTTCTGCCAAGGTCTGGCGGATCGCCTGCAGGGCAGCGACCTAGCGCTGATCACCGCGCGCCCCGGTTTCGTTATCGGGTCCATGACACAAGGGATGAAACCCGCGCCCCTGTCGGTGACACCTGACGTAGTCGCACAAGCTGTGGTCAAGGCCGTCGAATCCTCGTCGGGTTCGCGGCCGGTGTCCCGCACGCTGTGGATCCCACGGACGCTTCAGCTGTTGGCCTGGGTCATGAAGCTTGTCCCGCGCCCCATCTGGCGGCACATGCCGCGCTAGCGATGTCCGAGCGCGGGGGAATTGGCATCAAAGATGAAGCCGCGCGGAGCAAGGACGCGGAGCACGACGTCCGCATCGCCCTCCGCCAAATCGTGGATGACCAAGCCCTGCCACGGAGTAACGGTGATCGCTGCTCCCAGCTGAGCAATGAGCCCTGCGTACTCTGCGGGCAACACGCCATCTTGGAGGCCCGCGCCGAGATCGACGCGGCCGGGCGCAGTGTGTTCGGTTAACCAACCAATGGGCACATCCGATTGCGCGAGTCCGGCAGGTGTAGCCGAGGACAACCGGTCAATGGCCTCTGGATTCTCAGCGGAGACCTCGTCCACGTAGTCCACGAGCTGCGAAATCGCGTCGCATAATCCCAGCGCCGGTCCAGTTGCTGCCCCCTCACGGATGAGGCGTGCGGAGTCGGCTTCCTCGACCTGCCCTGCACTGCCGCCGGATAGTTGGAGTCCCGCCGCCACGCCGTGTGCGAGGAGATCGCCAGCTCCACCATCGACGCCGAAGACCGCAGCGCGGGTGATAGCCGGGGAGGTTCCTTCCTCTTCAGATAAGGCATCAGCAACGCGCTGCGCTACCCGGCGCGCCTGAAGAGAGAGGGGAGAGGCCAAGACGTGGGCAGCGGCGGTGGGGAGGGGGACGTCGCCAAGCGCCTGCTCGTTACTCACGCCGCGCACACTGATAACACTGTGCTGCTCTAGGTACACATAGCCATCGCCATGTTCACGGGCGGCCTGGCCCAGTGCTAACCACTGCTCGGGCGTGACGACGCCGCCGGCGGGGTGGAAGCGCATGGTCTCGGATTCAGGATGCTTCGACTCAGTGAGGGACATGGTGCGCAAGTTTAATCGTTACGGGAGGGTCGCCAGCGAACCGGCAGGTCCAGCAAGTATGGTGGGCTGCATGCCGTTTCTTCTGTTCATCGCGTACATCCTCCTCGAAACCCTGGCGTTTTGGGCAGTCGCCGAGTGGATCGGTGTGCTGTGGGCGCTGCTTGCTTTGGCGTTAACCATGCTGTTCGGGATGACGATTGCCAGCTGGGAAGTGCGCCGCATGATGGCCAGCCGCATCCGGCAGACCGAAGACGGCGTCTATGTGATGGAGGATCCCACCCCAGGCAAAACGGCCGGCAATGTTGGTCTGACCATGGTGGGCGGCATCCTGCTTTCGCTGCCTGGGTTCGTCTCCACTGTTTTTGGCGCTCTGCTCATCTTTGCGCCCACGCGCTCCATAATCCGCACGCTCCTTGCCGCATCGATGTTCAAAAAGATTGAGGACATGGGCGTGCGCGTGTACGAGGCCTCGCCCATGTCGCAGCACCGCGATTCCTATGGTTCCTTCGGCACTGTTGGTGGCAATACAGCCGACAGCGGGATGGATCAGTCAGGCCAATCGCACGAAGTCTTGGATGAAGAAGAAATCCGCTCGTGGACTCAACACGTTAAGCCCGAGGACTTCGAGGACGGAAGCAAGTAGTGCTCCCCATATTCGCGCGGCTTGTTCTTGCCGCTCTGTCGGGCGCGGTCACGTATCTTTCGGTGGAACCACGCGGCTGGTGGGCCGCGGGGATCATTGGGATGGCCATGCTGGTGGCAGCGCTGGCGCCGTGGAGAAAGCCCCTGCATCTAGGATGGGCAGTACTCATCGCCATAGTCCATAGCGCTGTCTTGTACCTCTTCACGCTGCCGTGGATTGGTGAGCTCGTGGGCAACATGCCTTATATTGCGCTCGCTATCTTCCTCTCGCTGTACAGCATCCTCCTCGGCGTCGGTGGGGCAGCACTGCTGCGCTTGCGCTATGGGTTCGCGCTCTTTCCCTTTTTCTACGTGGCGGTGGAAATGCTGCGCTCCTCCGTACCTTTTGGAGGCTTTGCCTGGGTGCGCCTGGCATGGGGTCAGATCGAAGGACCGTTGGCCAACCTCGCCCCGTGGGGTGGTCCCGCGCTCATTACTTGTGCGGTCGTCTGCATGGGCGCGGGTCTGGTGGGGCTTGCGCGCGCGCCACGGTTGGCCTGTGCCCTCTTAGCGGTGCCGTTGCTTGCCGGACTTGTAGCTGCGCAGGGCGTGAATCGCCCTAGCCATACCACGGGTACTGTGACGGTAGCCGCTGTCCAGGGAAACGTTCCGCGGCTTGGCCTCGACTTCGCCGCGCAGCGCCGCGCGGTGCTGGATAACCACGTCCGCGTCACCGAACAGGCAGCCAAGGATGGTGCACGGCCTGACATCGTCATCTGGCCGGAGAACTCCTCCGATATCAATCCTTTTGCCAACGACGACGCACGGGCGCTTATCGACGCCGCCGCCCACGACATCGACGCCCCCATCCTCGTCGGCACGTTAACGCGCGATGAGGTCGGTGCGCGCAACACCATGCAGGTATTCAACCCGGATGGATCGGTGGGGGAGCATCACTACAAGAAGTACCTGCAGCCTTTTGGCGAAACGATGCCGATGCGTGACTTCTTTGCGCGGATTACCGATTTGGTGGATCTCGCAGGCGACATGAAACCCGGTGACGGGCCAGGAATGGTGACCATGGCCGGAACTGCGGTCGGCGTTGCCACCTGCTACGAGGTGAGCTTTGACCAGGCCTTTCGAACCGCGATTAACAACGGGGCGCAGATTCTCACGACGCCAACAAATAACGCCACGTTCAGTGATTCCGATATGACCTACCAGCAGTTGGCCATGAGCCGTCTGCGCGCCATGGAAGCAGATCGCGCCGTCGTTGTGGCGGCCACGTCAGGGGTCTCGGCCATCGTGCACCCAGATGGTTCCGTGAGCCAGGACAGCGGCATCTTTGAACCGGCTTATCTCGAAGAAGAGCTTCCGCTCCGAGAGGGGCGTACATTTGCGGTGCGTTATGGTTCGCTCCTGCAGTGGCTCATGACTATTATTGGAACGGTCTGCGCGCTGTACGCGATCTATTCCACCCGCTTGTCCGGACGGCGCAGCGCGCCTTAAAGCAGAAACCAAAAGGAGCAAGGAACTAGTGAGCTCGACCCGCGAATCTACTCTGGTCATCATCCCCACCTACAACGAGATTGAGAACCTGCCGCTGATTACCGGCCGCGTGCGCAAGGCCACCCCGGAGGTTCACATCCTGATCGTGGACGATAACTCCCCGGACGGCACCGGAGAGGCCGCGGACAAGCTGGCCGCCGAGGATTCTCACCTGCACGTCCTTCACCGCGAGGGCAAGGGCGGCCTCCTCGGCGCCTACATCGCCGGCTTCGAGTGGGGCCTGGAGAAGGACTACCAGGTGCTCTGCGAGATGGACGCGGACGGCTCCCACGCCCCGGAGCAGCTGCATCTCTTGCTCGAGGAGATCGACAAGGGTGCTGACTTGGTGATCGGTTCTCGCTATGTGCCGGGTGGAGAGACTGTGAACTGGCCGGCCAACCGCGAGCTACTGTCCCGATTGGGCAACAAGTACATTTCGGTGGCGCTGGGCGCTGGCATCAACGACATGACCGCTGGATACCGCGCCTTCCGTCGCGAACTGCTAGAGCACCTCGACTTTGAGGAACTATCCAACGCCGGCTACATCTTCCAGGTAGATGTTGCCTTCCGCGCCATCAAGGATGGCTTCGATGTCCGCGAGGTTCCGATTACCTTCACCGAGCGCGAGCTGGGCGAATCCAAGCTGGACGGCTCCTTCGTCAAGGATTCCCTGCTCGAGGTGACCAAGTGGGGAGTCGCTCACCGCTCCGAGCAGGTCAGCGACTTCACCTCGGAAGTATCCAAGATCACTTCCCGCACAGTGAAGGATATGGAGCTTGGTTCCAAGGCCGCCACGGCTAAGAATGCCGTGTCTGACTTTGTGTCCGAGGTATCCAGCCTGGTTAAAGGAATGCTCAGCCGTTAAAATCCAGTCTCTCCAAGGAAAGGCACGCTGACCTTTCGAGCCTCGCATAAGGCAAACAAGCCCGAAAACCTGTCATGGTTTTCGGGCTTTTGCGGTAATAACCACCACCAGTGCTAATGTCGTAGGTGGCACTTTATCTGGTGCACAGTGACTTGCTTCACTTCATTCTCACACTACGGATCGTTCGGCACGTACCTGCCGATGGAGGAGAGTATGCTATGGCAACCGTAACGTTCAAAGATGCGTCCCTGACCTACCCAGGCGCTAAGGAACCCACCGTCAAGAAGTTCAACCTGGAAATCGCCGATGGCGAATTCCTCGTCCTCGTCGGCCCCTCCGGCTGCGGTAAGTCCACGACGCTGCGCATGCTGGCCGGCTTGGAAAACGTCACCGACGGTGCCATCTACATCGGCGACAAAGACGTCACCCACGTTGCCCCGCGTGACCGAGATATCGCCATGGTCTTCCAGAACTATGCTCTCTACCCGCACATGACCGTGCGCGAGAACATGGGCTTCGCCCTGAAAATCGCCGGCAAGTCCCAGGACGAAATTAACAAGCGTGTCGACGAAGCCGCCGCCACCCTGGGTCTTACCGAATTCCTTGAGCGCAAGCCGAAGGCCCTGTCCGGCGGTCAGCGTCAGCGTGTTGCCATGGGCCGCGCAATCGTGCGTAACCCGCAGGTCTTCCTCATGGATGAGCCGCTGTCCAACCTCGATGCCAAGCTGCGCGTGCAGACCCGTACCCAGATCGCAGCCCTGCAGCGCAAGCTTGGGGTTACCACCGTCTACGTCACCCACGACCAGACTGAGGCCTTGACCATGGGTGACCGCATCGCTGTACTGAAGGACGGTTACCTTCAGCAGGTTGGCGCACCCCGCGAGCTCTACGACCGCCCCGCCAACGTCTTCGTCGCCGGCTTTATCGGCTCCCCGGCAATGAACCTGGGCACCTTCTCTGTCAAGGACGGTAACGCAACCTCCGGCCATGCTCGTATCAAGCTTTCCCCGGAAACTGTCGCTGCGATGACGCCGGAGGATAACGGTCGCATCACCATCGGCTTCCGCCCAGAGGCCCTCGAAATCATCCCCGAGGGCGAGTCCACCGATCTCTCCATCCCGATCAAGCTTGACTTCGTGGAAGAGCTTGGTTCCGACTCCTTCCTCTACGGAAAATTGGTGGGCGAAGGTGATCTCGGCTCCTCGAGCGAAGACGTTCCCGAGTCGGGCCAGATCGTCGTTCGTGCAGCTCCGAACACTGCGCCTGCCCCGGGCAGCATTTTCCACGCACGCATCGTGGAAGGCGGCCAGCACAACTTCTCGGCGTCGACTGGCAAGCGCCTCCCTTAAGCCCATATGCCGGCTGACCCGCGGAACATGTCGCGAACGTCAGCACGGCTGTGGCAAAGCTCTAGGCCAAAATCAGCAAAGAAGGTGGAGTGACTCGACATGAAAGAGTCCATGAGCATCACCTCTTCGACGTACGCGTCGGCATTGCTGGCGTTGCCTTGGGATACGCCCCTGGAACAGTGGCCCGATGATCTCATCGCCGCACTGCCCAGGGGCATTTCCCGGCATATCGTGCGTTTCGTGGGGATCAATCGCGGCATCGTCGCAGTCAAGGAGATTGGTGCGCGTACCGCTCACCACGAGTACAAGATGCTGCGTGAGCTGCAGCGCCTCGGCGCTCCCAGCGTGCGTCCCGTTGCAGTCATCACGGGACGCCAGCCGGCTGTAGAAAGCTACGGAGAGCTCACCGCAGCTCTGGTGACTGAACACCTAGAGTTTTCTCTTCCGTACCGCGAGATCTTCTCGCGGCACCTGACAGTCGTCGAAGCGGAGAAGCTCATCCGTGCCTTGTCGGTGCTTTTGGTGCGGATGCACTTGCTGAATTTCTACTGGGGTGATGTATCGCTGTCGAATACCCTTTTCCGGCGTGATGCCGAGACTTATTCGGCCTATCTTGTCGACGCCGAAACAGGGGAGTTCCAGCCCAATCTCTCCGAGTCACGCAGGCTTTACGACGTCGACATCGCCCGCGTCAACATCATCGGTGAGCTCATGGACTTGCAGGCAGGTGAATGCCTAGATCAAGATATCGATGTTATCGCCCTCGGAAGCTTGGTCGAGAGTTCCTACCTTGAATTGTGGACAGAGCTGACCGCCGAAGAATCCGTAGATGCCAGCGAGTACTGGCGCGTTTCCGAGAGGATCGACCGCCTTAACCAGCTGGGTTTCGACGTGGGGGAGCTCAAGGTCACCAAGGACGAGTCGAAACAGGTCGTGCGCATTCGCCCTGTGGTAGTCGATCCCGGCCACTATCGTTCGGAGTTGTTGAGCTTGACAGGGCTGAGCGTCGAGGAGCACCAAGCGCAACGCCTATTGGGCTCTATCCAGGCCTATCAGGCCATCGAGTGCGGCCCTCATGTTGGGCTGACCCAGGCGGCGCACTTGTGGATGACACACGAGTATGAACCGACCATTGCTGCGGTTCCCGTCGAGATGCTCCACAAGCTGGAACCGGCACAGATCTTCCACGAGATCGTTGACCACCGCTGGTTCCTCGCCCAAGAGAGGGGAGAAGCCGTAACCCTCCCGGAAGCCACGGCGTCCTATCTCTCTTCCGTATTGCCCGCCCGCCGCGACGAGGCTCGGCTGCTTCAGACGCCGGCACCGAATGACGACTTGTCATAACCGCCCGTGTGCCCCAACACCGCTCAATAGCTCAAGTCTATCGAGCCGCTCTCAGCCGTTTCTTATATCGTTTTGTATGTTTTAGGCCCGATTGCCCCTTAAATGGGGAGCGATCTCATGCCCGAATATGGATATAGTCACAATCGGGCGTTTTAGGCCCGATTTCTTTTGATCGTGTGGAATACCTCACTAAGGTAGGAGACAGGCTAACCAGTTCATAGTCGGATAGTGACCAGCTATGGACCAACTGGTAGCACTGGGCAAGAGCCTTTGTCATGGAGGATCGCCCAGACATAACCGCATACGAGCCGGTTGTCTATCTACGGCTCAACATCCCGCTTTTCATCAAGAAAGATGAGGACCACATGAAGCGTCTTACTCGCATCGCATCCATCAGCATGGCTTCCATGCTGGCCGCCGCAAGTCTCGTCGCCTGCTCAGGCTCTACTGACGACGAAGGCGATGTCTACTTCCTGAACTTCAAGCCAGAACAGGATGCCGCTTACCAGGAGATCGCAAAGGCTTACACCGAAGAGACCGGCGTCAAGGTCAAGGTCGTCACCGCAGCCTCCGGCTCCTATGAGCAGACCCTCAAGGCTGAGATCGGCAAAGATGAAGCACCGACCCTCTTCCAGGTCAACGGCCCGGCTGGTTTCATCACCTGGCAAGACTACATGGCAGACATGTCGGATACCGAGGTAGCTAAGCAGCTCACCGATGACATCCCGCCACTGACCACTGAAGATGGAGAGGTACGCGGCGTCCCGTTCGCTGTCGAGGGCTTCGGCATCATCTACAACGACGAGATCTTCGACAAGTACATCGCCACCTCCGGGGCAAAGATCAAGTCCACCGATGAGATCAAGAGCTACCAGAAGCTCAAGGAAGTCGCCGAGGACATGCAGGCGAAGAAGGACGAGCTCGGCATTGAGGGCGCCTTTGCCTCCACCTCACTGACCTCCGGCGAGGACTGGCGCTGGCAGACACACCTGGCCAACGCTCCGATTTGGCAGGAGTACCAAGACAAGGGCGTCGAGGACACCAACGAAATCGACTTCTCCTATAACAAGGAGTACAAGAACCTCTTCGATCTCTACCTGGACAACTCCACCGTCGAGAAGTCTCTTGCCCCGTCTAAGACGGTCTCTGACTCCATGGCTGAGTTCGCTCAGGGCAAGGCCGCCATGGTCCAAAACGGTAACTGGGCATGGTCCCAGATTTCCGAGACCTCCGGCAACGTAGTCAAGGAAGACAAGATCAAGTTCCTGCCGATGTACATGGGCCTGCCGGATGAGGAGAAGCACGGCATCAACGTCGGTACCGAAAACTACTTGGGTGTGAACTCGGAGGCTTCCGAGGCAGACCAGAAGGCTACCAAGGACTTCGTGGACTGGCTCTTCACCTCCGATGCCGGCAAGGAGCACGTGGTTAAGGACCTTGGCTTCATTGCCCCGTTCAAGAACTACTCCGCAGAAGACACTCCGAATGACCCGCTGGCAAAGCAGGTCGCGGAAGCTATCGACAACGAAGACCTCACCACCTACCCGTGGAACTTCCAGTACTTCCCGTCACAGCAGTTCAAGGATGACTTCGGCCAAGCCCTGTCTCAGTATGCCTCCGGCACCCTGAAGTGGGATGACGTCGTCAAGCAGTTCAAGGACAACTGGGCTGCTGAAAAGGAATCCAACTGGGGCTAAACCTTTAGTCCCATCCCCTCGCCATCCGCCTTCCCAAACGGAGGGCGGGGAGGGGAGTAGGTGAGAGGCATGGCACGTACTCGTCAGTTTGTTCCACGCCCTCAGCCCCCCTCTCCTCGCCGCCATCCTTTGGGAAACGCGTGGCACCACCTGAATTTAAGGTTTCACCACCATGCAAGCAACGCTGAAGAAATACTTCCCAGTCTTTGTCTTGCCCACCCTTCTGGCATTCATGATTGCCTTCTTGGTGCCGTTTATCGTGGGTTTCTTCCTCTCCTTTACGAAATTCACCACCATCACTAACGCCAAGTGGGTTGGCATCGACAACTACGTCAAAGCTTTCTCCCAACGCGAAGGATTCATCTCAGCCTTCGGTTTCACCGTCCTCGTGGTCATCGTCTCCGTGATCACCGTCAACGTCTTCGCCTTCCTCTTGGCGTGGATGCTGACCCGCAAGCTTCGCGGAACAAATTTCTTCCGCACGGTCTTTTTCATGCCGAACCTCATCGGCGGCATCGTCCTGGGCTATACCTGGCAGACCATGATCAACGCCGTGCTTTCGCACTATTCCACGACTATTAGCGCGGACTGGAAATTCGGTTACGCCGGCCTCATCATGCTGCTGAACTGGCAGCTGATCGGCTACATGATGATTATCTACATCGCCGGTCTACAAAACGTCCCGCCGGAGCTTCTCGAGGCCGCTGAGCTCGATGGTGTCAACAAGTGGGAAATGCTGCGCCACGTCACCATTCCGATGGTCATGCCGTCAATCACCATTTGTCTCTTCCTGACCTTGTCGAATTCCTTCAAACTCTTCGACCAAAACCTTGCACTGACCAACGGTGCACCTGGCGGACAAACTGAGATGGTCGCCCTTAACATCGTCAATACGCTGTTCAACCGTATGAACGTCGAGGGCGTGGGGCAGGCCAAGGCCGTCATCTTCGTCGTCGTCGTGGTCGTCATCGCGTACTTCCAGTTGCGCGCGACCCGCTCCAAGGAAATCGAGGCTTAAGTCATGACTACCAGTACTTCAGCGCAGGCCGCACCGGCCCCGAAGAAGAAGGAACACCAGCTTCCCACGGACAACCAGACCAGGATGTCCGGCGGCGCCAAGTTCATTGTCTACGCCATCCTGGTGTTCTTTACCATCGTGTTCCTTGGCCCGATTCTCTTCATCTTCATCAACTCCTTTAAGTCCAAGTTCGCTATCTCATCCGATCCTTTCTCCCTACCCATCGGTGAAACCTGGGTCGGTTTCGAGAACTTCATGGTGGGCTTGACCAAGCAGGGCTTCCTTGAAGCGACCTTGTGGTCCTTCGTCATTACGATTCTCTCCGTGATTGTCATCGTGTTTTTCTCCGCGATGACCGCCTACTACATCACGCGCGTTAAGACCTGGTGGACGAACCTTCTGTACTACCTCTTCGTGGTGTCCATGATTATCCCCTTCCAGATGGTCATGTTCCCGACGGTCAAGATTGCAGACATGCTTCACCTCAACAACCCGATCGGCATCGTGGTGCTCTACCTCGGTTTCGGTTCCGGTCTATCGGTGTTCATGTTTGCCGGATTCGTGAAGTCCATCCCCTTGGACGTCGAGGAAGCCGCGATGATCGACGGCTGCGGCCCGCTCCAGAACTACTTCCGCGTGGTGTGGCCTATGCTTAAGCCGACTGCCATTACCGTGGCCATTCTCAATGCCATGTGGGTATGGAACGACTACCTGCTGCCGTACCTGGTCATCGGCCTTTCCACCCGCTACAAGACCATCCCGGTAGTCATCCAGTCCTTCGTTGGCTCCAACGGTAACCGCGATATGGGCGCCATGATGGCGATGCTGGTTCTGGCCATTATTCCTATCGTCATCTTCTACTTCTCCACGCAGAAGCACATCATCGAAGGTGTTGCTGCCGGCGCTGTCAAGGGCTAATCCGCAGTGCGGTAGGTTAGAAAACCATGAACCGCATGCTGGGCCCCGAATCGAAGTTCTATGCTGCTCTGAGCCTCTTCGCTGACCTCGTCATCGTTAACGTTCTCCTGGTTATCACGTGCTTTCCCGTATTCACTGGGGGAATGTCCCTACGCACCGCTCACGCGGTGACTGGTCAGATGGTTCGCGAAGAAGGTTCCCGCCGCGGCTCGGCCTTCGTTCGGGGCCTTTTGACGCGTCCCGGGGTAAACACTACATGGTGGCTCATTTACCTCGCCGTAGGCGCCTTGGCCGCCTATGAATTCGCCATTATCGCAAAGGCTGAGCTCGGGACGATGGGCGTAGTGCTTCGCGCTGCGCTGGTCTCAGGCCTCATTGTCATAAGCTGCATTAGTGTGTGGTTCTTCCACCTCGATGCGCCAGGGTTGAGGTTTAGTCAACGGTGCACAACGGCCATGATGAAGGCGGTAGCGCACCTTCCGCGTACGCTTTTAGCAGTGTGCCCTTGGGCACTGCTGGTACTGTACCCACTCTTTTTCCCTGCGCAGTGGGGAGGCTACCTGTTCTTTCTCGTTGTGCTCGGTCCGGCCCTCGCAGTCTATCTCGCTGAGTTGGCGCTACAATGGCCCGAACTCAATTCCGATTCACCCGATGGCAGCGCCGCATAAGGCGCTGCGGGCAAGCCGGCCCCAAAACGAAAAATAGGGTAGTGGTATCCACTTCTTCGTGGATTCACTACCCTTGAGAATTCTATGCGGCGCGCAAAGGCTGCTAGGCCTCTCCTTCTTCCTGCGCCTTCTGCTCCTTGAGGAGGCGTGCCGCCGCGCGACGTCGCGAACGCAGATTCTCAATGCGCTCCGTCAAGAGTTCATCCAGCTCCTCAATGGAGCGACGCTCACGCAGCATGTCCCAGTGGGTCCGCGGCGGCTTCACGGGCTTGGACTCTACGCCTTCGCCCTCAACCAGAGTGCCGAGCTTACCGTTCTTGCACATCCACTCCTCGGGAATCTCCGCATCGTCAGCGAAGGGCACCTCGTAGATGTCGCCGTCTTCGGTGCGGTACTTCACCATCTGGCGCGGGGCCAAGTCGTGGTCGCGGTCGGTTTCGTAGCTCACTGCGCCCATGCGGCTGCCACGGAGTACGCGATCTGCCATGCAACATCATCCTTTTCAAGTGTTGAGGTAGGAAAGGGATCAGGGTCGACCTATATCACCCAAAGATCTATCATTATAACGAATGGCCCCTTGCCTTTGTTCCCACCCTCGGGTTAATGGGCTAAGGTGATTGAGGTGATTGGTACACAGGATCCGCAGCCCGACACGCCGCCAAGGCGCAGCCCGGCAACCTGCCAGTGGTGTGGCAAGGAAATCGCGCAGGGCGGCCGGGGTAGGCCACGCAAGTTCTGCTCGCCATCCTGCAAGCAGCGAGCCTACGAGCAGCGCCACAACGTGGTTGGAACGCCCATTCCTGCGGATGCCGTCATCCTAACTCCAGAGAAGGCTGATCGCCTCCGCGACGGCCTTTTTGAGCTGCGGTGTTGCGCTGAGGATGTTGCTACAGCGGCGTCGGAAAGCGCCAGCGCGGAAGAAATGGAAGAACTGTGTGCCGAACTGGTCACACTGGCCCGCAAGCTTGAGGAATTGAGATAGCACATGAAATCTTTACTAGGCAACCGCAAACTGATTGTCAGCATCTTCGTGATCCTGATCGTGGCCT
The DNA here is from genome assembly GCF_001811845.1 of Corynebacterium sp. HMSC062E11. Taxonomy (NCBI): domain Bacteria; kingdom Bacillati; phylum Actinomycetota; class Actinomycetes; order Mycobacteriales; family Corynebacteriaceae; genus Corynebacterium; species Corynebacterium sp. HMSC062E11. Next base: position 20,315 of record NZ_KV806780.1, on the reverse strand, counting down.
CCACAGCGCTGGCGCTAGGGCCGCTGGCGTTCTCTCTGATTATGGGCCGGGGCGTCCACACCGAGCCCATCAACGCGGATAAGGTCCAGGCCGCTACCACAGACGTCGATGGCGAATGGCACGTGGCGCAAGGATCGGCATTTAACCACACCTCGGCAGGTTTTACTATCGACGAAATCCTCCCAGCGGATAAGCGCACAACATCCGGCTCAACCAAGCATGTCACCGGCCAGGCGACCATTCAGGACGGCATCGTTGAAGAAGCGCGCATCGCCGTGGACATGACTTCCTTAACCACGGACAAAAAGGTGCGCGATCAGAACATGAAGACGAAGCTCTTTGAGGTCACAAAGTACCCAGAATCCACCTTTACGTTGACCGAACCCGCTGACGTTTCCGCCGTGCCTGACGACGGCTCACTGGCCACCGTCCCGCTTAGCGGCGATCTCACCATCCATGGACAGACCAAGAGCGTGACCCAGGACTTCCAGGTGGTCCGCGATGGTGACACCATTATCTTAGGCGGCGATATCCCGATCAACCGCCTCGATTTTGGCATTGAAACTCCCGAGATGATCGCCGCGCGAATCTCCGAAACCGGCGAGATCAACGTCCGCGTCACCTTTGAGAAGAAATAGCCACGGTTGCTTATGAACTCTCGCCATCTCATTCCAGTCCTGTGGATCCGGCTCATCGTGCTTGCAGGGTTCGGCATCTTTATTTGGTTGCAGGAGATGAAGCTCCTTGCTGCCTTTTCGGTGGTGCTCGTAACTCTCACAGCGGTGCAGCTGGTGATCGCCTACCGTCAGCGCTAAAACTGGCACTCGCCGCAGGCACGGAAACACAGCCCAATTACGTAACAGTGACTATATATGGGCAATAGAAGAGGTCCGGCCAACTGCCACCAGGGAGGCACAGATCAAGGTGAGCGGCCGCCAATAGCGGCGCCCCCGCGCACAAACGGTCACGACCTCACATCAAAGCGCGGTGCGCAAAGCGACCACCCGGCCGTTAAAAGCTTCATAGCGTGGAACCAGCAGCACGGAGACGACCAGCAACTCGGAAACCAACACCAGTCGCCAGACGGCCGCCAAGTGTGCTTAATATTGCCCAGGGTGGCGCCCTGGTAACCCGCAGGCGAGTTGTCGCCGCACAGTCAAGGCATGGGCGTAGACCCGAACAGTGCACGTTGAAAGATCTCACTCCGCCCATTCAATATCTTATTGTCCGATAATGTACATTATGTCATTCTAACCACGCTTCCGCTCCCCAGCTTTCAACCGCTAGTCACTCGCTTTAACTTTTTCACTCAATGAGACTTTCATTTCACCCGGTGAGACGGTAGTGTTTCCTCCATAACCAATCAAGCTATTGAAATTTTCAAGGAGGGCGCCTCTCACATGACCGCCGTCAACACCACGCTGCCAAAGCCAGCGGGCACAACACAGCAACTCACCAAACGTGATCGTGTTCGTATTGCCGTGGCTTCGACCATTGGCACGACCATCGAGTTCTACGACTTCTATATTTATGCCACGGCAGCCGTAGCCGTCTTTCCTTTTCTCTTTTTCCCGAAGACCGAGGATCCCACCGTCGCCCTGCTCCAGTCCTTCGCCACCTTCGGCTTGGCCTTCATCGCGAGGCCGCTGGGGTCATTGCTCTTCGGACACTTCGGCGATCGCGTCGGCCGCAAAGCCACGCTCGTCGGTGCGCTCCTGACAATGGGCATCGCCACCTTCATCATCGGTATCCTGCCCACGTACCAGACCGCAGGTATCATCGCCCCGGCCTTGCTGGCTCTGATGCGTTTCTGCCAAGGCTTAGGCTTGGGTGGCGAATGGTCCGGCGCAGCACTGTTGGCCTCCGAAACCGCTGAGGAAGGTAAGCGCGCTTCTGCTGCCATGTGGCCACAATTTGGCGCACCTTTCGGCTTCTTCTTAGCTAACGGCTTTTTCCTAACCTTGGTTGCCACCATGGATTACTCACGCGGTGACACCACCGGCACCTTCATGGAATGGGGCTGGCGCCTCCCCTTCCTCGCGTCTGCGGTCATGGTTCTCATCGGCCTCTATGTCCGCCTGCGCTTGGAAGAAACTCCTGTCTTCCGGCAGGCCGTTGACGAAGGCAAGAAGGTCAAAACACCTATGGCTGAAGCATTCCGCATCGCCTGGAAGCCAATGATCATCGGCACCTTCGTCATGGTCTCCTGCTACACGTTGTTCTACCTGGTCACCACCTGGATTCTCTCCTACGGCATTGGTGATAAGACCAAGGAGCTGGGCCTGGGAATCCCTTACCTGGAATTCCTCGAGATTCAGCTAATCTCCATCTTCATGTTCATGATCGGCATCCCCGTATCTTCGATGCTTTCGGATAAGTACGGGCGCAAGCCAATCTTGACCGTAACCTCACTCATCATGATTGCCTTCGGCTTTAGCTTCCCCTTCTTCCTCGGCATCGACAACGCTGACCGAAACTCGGTCCTCGGATTCCTCGTCGTCGGCATGTTCATCATGGGACTCATCTTCGGCCCTATGTCCGCTGTCCTTCCAGAGCTCTTCCCCACCAACGTGCGCTACACCGGTTCCGGCATCGCGTACAACGTCTCATCCATCCTCGGTGCTGCAGTAGCACCTTTCATCGCAACGTGGCTGGTCAGCTCCTATAACGTGAATTTTGTTGGATACTATCTCATCATCGTCTGCTTCATCTCTCTCATCGCAATCATCATGATGCAGGAGCTGAAGGACCATGACCTCTCGCAGGTTTAGCCGGTCTTAAGACACATACTTCTCCCCGACTTCTTCTGGTGTTTCACACCAAAGGTCGGGGAGATTTTGGTTTCGGTTCCGTCGGCGGCTTGGCCCCGGCAGCGCCGTCCCGAAAGACACCGATTGGGGGATCCAATCGTGGGAGCACTCTGCCGCTGCTTCCAAAAGCGCAGACTAGAAAGTGCATACCTGCAGGTGGCCGTCGCTAAGCATCCGGGCAGTGCTTGGCGACGACCAGCGTTCCTGCACTTTCAGGTCTGGACAAATGGAAAGGGCGGCTAGCACAGTAGTTGCTAGCCGCCCATGAGATGCTGCTTTGTGACAGAGGCGCCTGCTAACTACGCAGCAACAGTTGCTCGCTCGGTCTGGAGTTCGTTCACAATGGGCTTGCGGCGCACGATGGCGGCGAAAATCGCTCCGGTGACATTGGCCCACACCGCGGCCACGACACCCGGCAGCGCCGCCTCCGGGGTAAAGAACTGCAGCGCCAAGGCCGAAGCCAATCCGGAGTTCTGCGTTGCCACTTCGATTGCCGTAGTACGCGCCGCCGCCTCGCGTTGACGGGCAAGCTTCGCCGAGTAATAGCCAAAAAGGAAGCCGATGAGGTTCTGAATGGCCACACCTGCGAAGACGACCAGGCCAACGGTGACGAGCTTGTCCTGCGATTGTGAAACCACAGCCATGACCACGCCTCCGATGCCGGCAATAGCTACCCACGGAAACGCCGGCAGGACCTTGTCCACTGCCTTGCTGGCGATAACGCGCAAGAGAAGCCCGAGTCCTACAGGAATGAGCACTGTCTGAACCAGCGACCACATCATGCCGGCGCCGTCGACCTCAGCGGTCTCCCCCGCCAGCCACAGCATGAGCAAAGGCGTCATAATCGGTGAGACGAGGGTCGATACCGAGGTCATCGCCACTGACAGTGCCACATCACCCTTGGCTAGGTAAGCCATGACGTTGGATGCGGTACCGCCGGGGACAGAGCCGAGGAGGATGAGGCCGACGGTGGCGGCGTCGGAAAGCCCCAGCAGTTTTGCCACGAGTACGGCGCTGGTCGGCATGATGGCAAATTGGCAGATAACACCCAAGAAGATGGGCAACGGACGCTTCGCCACGAGCGCCAGGTCCGGAATGGTCAAGGTCAGACCCATCGAGAACATGATGACCATCAGCAATTGCGAGGTGTACTGCCCTATCGGTTCAAAGGTGTTGGGGCTCATGAAAGCAACAAAAGCGCAGGCAATGATGACGATGGGGAAGATATACACGGCGAATTTCTCGCCGGTCTCCCCCTCTGTGCGTGGGTTCGTCACGGTGTTTCCTTTCCAGAAGGTGTCTCACTAGATGAATTGAGTATCTCATATGATGAACCTCACGTACCCGGTTTGACCCATATTTACTATCAAGCGATAGATTAGAAACATGTCCAAGCTACTAAGCCCCGATTCCTCTCGTTTCTCACGTCCAGCCGGCACCACAAGCCAGGCCGACGCCGTCCCCGCACGCTTCAAGAACGGCTCCCCCGCCGAACTCCTCGCGGACATGGAAGCCATCGTCGGCGCAGAAAACGTGCATGGACGTCTCAGCGACCTCGTGCGCTTCTCCTCCGATGCCGGCCCCTACCGCTCCATCCCCAACATCGTGGTCTCTCCACGCAACGCGGCGGACCTGTCTGCCTTGATGAAGTATTGCGATAGCCACGATCGCCACATGACCTTCCGCGCTGCAGGAACCTCGCTCAACGGCCAAGCTATGGGCGACGACATCCTCGTCGATGTCAAGACCCACTTCGGTGGCATGGAAGTGCGCGAGGAAGGCCGCACGTTGTGGTCGCGCCCCGGCGTCATTTTGGGCGATGCCCAAGCAGTACTCTCCCGCCACGGCTTCATGCTGGGGCCTGACCCGGGTTCCACGTCCGTATGCACTATCGGTGGCGTGCTGGCGGATAACTCCGGCGGCATGCGTTGCTCCTTGGAACGCGACAGCTACCACAGCATCGAAGAGCTCATCTTCGTCCTGCCATCCGGCACCATCGTCGATACCTCGCGCGGCGATGAGGCCTTCCGCAAGCAGGAGCCGAAGCTCCACGCCGAGCTGCTGGCCTTCCGCGATAAGTTACGCGCCAACACCGAAATGGTAGAGTTCCTGCGCACCAAGTTCTCCATCCGCAACACCAACGGCCTGCGCATCGATGCCTTCCTTGACGAAGACGAGCCCGTGCACATCCTCAAGCGCCTGCTCATCGGCTCCGAGGGCATTTTCGGCGCGATCACGGAATCCATCATCCGCACGGTGAAGCTACCCCGCGTGAAGGCCACGACGTGGGTCGAGCTGCCCAATCTCCGCGACGCAGCCAATTACGTGCACCCCATCATGGAAACCGGCGCGGAAGCCTGCGAACTTCTCGTCGCCCCGGTCATGCGTCGCTCGGCCGAGCACTACTCCCACGCCCCGGAGTCCTGGCGCAACCTCGACGATGACGCCGCAGCACTCCTCGTGGAGGTCGGCGGCAGCGACGAGGCAGACCTGAACAAGGCCATGGATCGCCTGCGCACCGTGCTTGCCGACGCCCCACTACTGCGCCCCCTCGAATTCCTCACCACCGCAGAAGGAATGCGCGGCGCCTGGGAGCTACGCAATGGCCTGTACGGCCTGTTGGGTGCGGATCGCCCGAATGGCACGGCCTATATCACCGAGGACGTATGTTTCCCGCCCTCCCAGGTCGGCGAGGCAGCGGCGGATCTGCTCGATCTGCAGGCCAAGTATGGCTACCCGGAATCTGTCATGGGCCACGCAGCCTTTGGCAACCTACACTTCTTCTTCACCCCGCGTTTTGATGTCGAGGAAGAGCGCGAGTCCTATGCCGCGTTCTTGGATGACCTCGCCGAGCTGGTCATTGATAAGTACCAGGGCTCGATGAAGGCCGAGCACGGCACTGGCGTCAACATGGCACCCTTCCTCGAGCACGAGTGGGGCACGGAAGCCTTCGAGCTCTTCTGGGAAGTCAAGAACATGATCGATCCCAAGGGCATCCTCGCACCGAACGTAAAACTCACGCGCGACCAGACCATTCACCTGCGCAACTTCAAGTCCTTCCCCAAGGTCGAAAGTGAGATCAACCCCTGCGTGGAGTGCGGCTTCTGCGAGCCTGTCTGCCCCTCCCGCCACGCCACGGTGACCCCACGCCAGCGCATCGTCTTGCGCCGCGAGATGGCCCGACAGAAAGAAGGCTCAGAAGTCCTGGCGCAGCTGCAGGCGGAGTACCAGTACGACGCCGTCGACATGTGCGCGGCCGACGGCACGTGCTCTATCCCCTGCCCGATCAGCATCGATACCGGTGCGGTCATGAAGCAGCTACGTTCTCAGCAGGCAACCCCTGTTCGCGAGAAAGTGGCGCTCTCGACGGCACAGCGCTGGGAGCTGGTGGAAAAGCTCGCCCGCGCTGGCATCATCTCCGCCAACAAGGTCCCCCACAAGCCTCTGGAGCTGGGCGCCAACATGGCGCGCTCTGTCGTAGCACCTGACTTGCTGCCGACCGTCCCCGGCCCACTACCGAAGGCCGCATCGCGTCTTCCGGAAACGCCGCGCGAGGCCGCAGGCGCACTCTACTTCCCAGCCTGTATTAACCGCATCTTCGGCCACCCAGCAGGGGCAGCCAAGGATTCCGTAGACCTGCCGCGCGCCATCGTGGAGCTTGGTCGCCGGGCTGGCCAGCCAGTGTGGATCCCCGAAGATGTCGCGGGCGATTGCTGCGGCACCCCATGGTCCTCCAAGGGCTACAAAGAGGGATTTGAATATCAAGCTCAAAAGATCGTTCGCGACCTCTGGCACTGGTCGGAACACGGCCGCCTGCCCATCGTGGTCGATGCTGCCAGCTGCACCCACGGGTTACTCGATTCGGTTCCCGAGGTGCTCTCCCCCGCTGACCGCGAGCTCTGGGAGGACTTAAAGATCCTCGATGTCGTGGAGTGGCTGCGTGATGAAATTGCACCACACCTGCCAATCGTGAAGAGCATGGGCAGCATCGCCGTCCACCCGACGTGCTCGACAGACCACATGGGGATTAGCCAGGACCTCCTTGACTTGGCCAACCTCTGCGGTGACGCCAAGATCCCTGAGGGCGCGATGTGCTGTGGCTCCGCCGGCGACCGCGTCATGCTTCACCCGGAGCTTGTTGAGTCCGCTACCCGCGAGGAGCGCGCTTCTCTCGACGCCGAGCACTTCGACGCGTACGTCTCCGATAACCGCACCTGCGAGATGGGTCTAGAGATGATTGCGGGCAAGACCTATGACTCGATTGCAGTGCTGTTGGAGAGGGCTTCCCGTCCGGTCGTCACTCCATAGCACCATGCCGGTGGCGGCACCCCTCGTGGGAGCCCCGCCACCGGCACGTCAGTCGTGGCGGAAGCAGCTTAGAGATAGTCGTAATTGATTTCGGTGTCTGGGGCGAAGAAGACGCAGCCGCCCTTCATCGGGCGCAGGTAAATCGTGTCTCCCTGGTGCACGGCAATGCCGCGCGGCACCTTCACAGTGATCCGGTCACCGCGGACTGCGATGACGTCGTCCGCCGATTCCTCCCGGCCGCCGTAGACGTACAACTCGGAGCCAAGGTGCTCCACAATGTCGACCCGAACTGGTAGCCCATATTGCTCACCGGGTTGGTTCACGCCAACGATTTCCCAGTTCTCTGGGCGCACGCCGACGATGACGCGATCCGATGCCACCTTCGCGGCCTGCTCCGGCGGCATGTAGTAGTCCAAAGCATGTTCCTTGCCGCCGACAACGCGACCGTCGACGAAGGGGACGTTGTCGATGAGAGTCATAGCCGGCGAACCGATAAACGTCGCCACGAACGAGTTACCCGGATTCTCATACAACGTGTTCGGCGCGTCGACCTGCTGAATGATGCCTTGTTTGAGAACGCACACGCGGTCCCCCATGGTCATTGCCTCAGTCTGGTCGTGCGTGACGTAGACCGTGGTGGTATTGAGCTCGCGCTGCAGCTGCAAGATTTGCGCACGCGTCGATACGCGCAGCTTCGCATCCAAGTTGGACAGCGGCTCATCCATGAGAAAGACCTTGGGCTGGCGAACTATGGCGCGTCCCATCGCCACGCGCTGGCGCTGGCCGCCCGACATCGCGGAAGGCTTGCGATCAATGAGGTCTTCCAGTTCCAACATCTTCGCGGCATTATTCACGCGCTTTTCGATGGTTGCCTTATCCACCTTGGCGTTCTGCAAGGCAAAGGCCATGTTCTGGCGCGCTGTCATGTTGGGGTACAGCGCATAGGATTGGAACACCATGGCTACATCGCGATCCCGCGAGCGGGCTTCAGTAACGTCAGCCCCGTCGATGAAGATCTGCCCTTCGTCGATTGGCTCAAGGCCAGCGAGCATGCGCAATGTCGTAGATTTGCCGCAGCCCGAAGGCCCGACGAGTACTAGGAACTCGCCGTCCTTGATATCTAGGTTTATGCGGCTAACCGCCGGAGGCTTCTTCGGATCATAAATCCTGGAAGCTTGACGGAATTCAACTGTAGCCATGGTGTCCTTTCAAACTATCCGAAGTGTTACTTGAGCTTCGGGGTGATGTCGCGGTCGATAACGCTCTGGGTCTCCTTCTGCAGGTCACCGAATGCGGACTCCACGTCCTCATTGCCTACGGTGATGCGATCGAGAACACCACCGATACGCTGGCCGCCGCCTGGTACGAAGACGCGAGCATAGTCCTGCGGCTTGGTGTTCTCGTTGAGCTGCTCGATAGCGGTCTGCGCGTTCGGGTTCTCCTCCAAGAACTTCTTCTCTTCCGGATCGTCCAAGGCGTCCTTGCGCACCGGCATGTAACCCGTCTTCTGGGAGAACTTGATGGTGTTCTCGGTATTAGTCAGGAAGTCAATGAACTTAACCGCGTTAGCCTTGCGCTCGTCAGAAATGCCAGCCGGCACGGCCAGTCCGGCACCGCCAGTCGCTGCCGAAGGACCAGGGCCCGGCAGGTAGGTGGTGATGAACGGAATCGTTGCCGTCTCCTTCAGGCCACCCAAGGAACCGGTGGACTCCAACAGACCGGAGGCCTTGCCGGAGCCGAATGCGACGGTCGGGTCAGTGGAGATTTCGATATGCCCAGCCTTGACTTGCTCCTGCAGGAACTTACCTGCCTCGATGGACTCCTTCGAGGTAAAGTTCGGTTCCCACTCATCAGAGTAAGAACCACCGAAGGCCCAAATCATGCCCTGGAAGTACCAGTCGAAATAGCTGGAGCCATCCGGAACAGTAACAGCCGGCTTGTTGAGCTTGTCCTTGATCTTGGTAGCCCACTCGTCGAACTCTTCCCAGTCCTTCGGGCCACGATCGGTAGGAAGCCCCGCTGCCTTGAGGTCATCGGTGTTCCAGTACATCAGGTTCGTGGATCGGGAGTACGGCACGCCGTAGTGCTTGTCCTTGTACTTGTAGTCTTCACGCAGGGTATCGACGTAGCTCTCCGAGTCAATGTCGTTCATCTCCCAGAGGTCATCGAGCGGCGTGGTGGCCTCATTCAGTGCGAAGTTGAACCAGGTGACGTCGGAGGCAACGAGGACGTCAGGCAGATCGCCGCCTGCGAGGGCAGCATTGAAGCGCTGCGCAACTTCCTCATAGTTGGATCCCGCGGTGACCAGCTCAACCTTGAGATCCGGGTTTTCCTTCTCAAACTCATCAATGAGCTCTTGCTCTAAGTCGCGCGAGGATCCCGGGTGATTGGACCAGAAAGTAATAGTGTTGGCATCGCCGCCATCCTTGGAGCCGCTTCCTGCAGTGGTCGAGCCACCTGCGCAGGCGGTCAGAGACACGGTGGTCAGCAGTGCTGCACAAACGGCAGCGATGCGAGTAGAGGTCTTACGAGACATGGTGGAGGTTCTCCTTGAAAAGTGAAGAATATGGGGGACTTGAGTGAGTTGGGCGTTGAGATAGCAGGCGGTCAGACTAACCCTTGACTGCGCCCGCAGTCAGGCCCTTGATCATCGGCTTCTGAAGAATGAGGAAGATAATGATCATGGGCAGAGTTGTCAGCACGGTGCCGGCCATCACCGGCGCCCAGTTTGTAACGCCTTCCGCATCCTGCAAGCGGGTCAGGCCCACCGGCAGCGTGGCGGCAGCCGGTGTATCCGTAATCAGGAAGGGCCACAAGTATTGGTTCCATTCATTGACCACGGTAATGAGGACAAACGCAGACAGCGTTGGCCACGACATTGGCAGGACCACTCGGAACAAGGTGGTAAAGAAACCTGCTCCGTCCATGCGAGCGGCCTCGAGAATTTCCGGGGGCAATGACTGGAAGTGATTGCGCATGAGGAAGGCACCGAACGCCACGCCCGCCAGTGGGATGATGACGCCAGCGTAGGTATCTCTCCAACCCCATGACGCAACCAGCGAGTAGTTCGAAATAATGGTGATCTGGTTGGGAACCATCAGCGAGGCGATGATAAGCAGGAACAGTAGGTTTCGGCCGGGGAAACGAATGAATGCGAAGGCATAGGCAGTCAGAACGCCGAGGACTACCTCTACCACCGTCAGGATCAGAGTGATGATGACGGAGTTTTTCAGGTAGCTCGAGAAGCCAGAGGTCTGCCAGACGTAGGAATAGTTCTCCGCCTCGAGCGGATTAGGCCAGAAGGAAATTGGATCCGAGTACACGTCCTGGAAAGACTTGAAGCTGGTGATGAAAATAAAGTACAGCGGCACCATAATCATCAGCACTGTCAGTACCAAGGCGATGTAGCCGATGACCTTCGTCGCTGGATGACTGTGATCAATTGGCTCGCCTTTGCGTTTTCGCTGGGCATCAGTAATGACCGGCGCTGCGAGGGATTGGGAGCCAGGAACGGGTGGCAGTTCGCCTTTGGCTTGCGGGAGACCTACCTGGACGGAAGCCGGAATTGCGTTGCTTTCGGACATTTACTTATCCATCCTTTCCTGCAACTTAATCTGCAGCACCGTAATGACAAGCACTACGAGGAACATGATGGTGGCTACGGCTGCGCCATAGCCGGCGCGGTTGTTGATGAAGGTTTCCTGGTACACCTGGAAAACCATCGTGGAAGTTCCGTAGCCGAACGGTCCACCACCGGTCATCGCATTGATGATGTCGAAGACCTGGAAGGAATTGAGCAGCACGGTAATCAACAAGAAGAAGGTGGTGCCGCGAAGCTGCGGCAGGACCACACGGAAGAAGTGTCGCGCGGCCGGGGTACCGTCAATCTCCGATGCTTCGTCAAGATCACGGCGCCGTCCTTGCAAGGCAGCCAGATAGATAACGAAGACGTAGCCTACGTTTTTCCAAATATAGGTCACCGTAATCATGAACAGCGCCCAGTTCTGTTGTTGGTAAAAGTTCGGCACATCGACCCCGATGATCCCCAAGAAGTATTGGATGAGGCCGTAGTTGGGATCAAAGACAAACTGGAAGGCCACGCCAATCGCCGCACCTGCGATGACGTAGGGAGCGAAGACTATCGAACGCACCGCAGCGCGACCAAAAAGCTTTTGGTCCAGCAGCAATGCCAGAGCCAGTCCCAAAACCATCGAACCGGCCACCGCGAAGAAAGTAAAAACGACAGTGTTGAACACCACGCGTCCGGTATCCGGTGCTTGGAACCAGTCGATGTAGTTCTGAAGACCGACAAAGGTCATGGTCGGCGATGAAATATTCCAGTTAAAGAAAGAGATGCGAATGTTATCGACCAACGGCCGATAAGTGAAAAGAACGAGAAGGAGAAGGTTCGGGCCAACGAGCAATGCCGCAAGACCGATCTGTTTCCAATCGAGCTTCCGTTTGCGTGGATGACGCGCGAAGTCCTCGGAGACGACCGGCTTCTCAGTGACTGCAGGGATCGCAGCCGTTAGCCCGCTTGCCGGGGTGGAAATTGCCATGCAGAAGAAACTAGACCAAGGCAGTAAACAAAAAGTTTATTGAAAGTATTGACTTGATAAACAGCAGGAAAATTTCCGGAGCCGAGCACTCGAAAACCCATGCTGCGCGTGGGGAACATCACAAGCAACACAATGGAAGACCTCACATCACGTTGCGTTAATGAGAGAACTCCGCCATCTCTTTAGATAGACCATTTCGGTCCATGACGGATCAGATGAGGATGTAGCCTAACGCTGGCTAACTGCGCGAAAGCACGTCGATTGCCAGCTCTGGCAGGTCGGTTGCCATGAGCGATACTCCGTTTTCGCGGCACCACTCCATGTCCTTTGGCAGGTTCACCGTCCACACGTAGGACGGGGCATCAACACCGACAAAGAAGTCGGCGTCCCTCCGCGCTTGGTGAATCGAAGGCCCAAATCCCGTTGCACCCTCGAGCATTTCCGGGACTCCCTCATCAGGTTCAAGGAGAAGGAATGACCGCAAGGACGGCAAGAAGTGTCGAAACCGAGCAATTGCTTCGGGGTTGAAGGAGATCAGGCTAAACCGTGGGTCGGCATCGAGCTGTCGGCCGCGTAGGACTTCCGCTACCGATTCCTCAAGGCGTGCACCAAAAGGAGACGGATGCTTCGTCTCTATGAGCAGCTGCTTTCCGGGGTAAGACATGACGAGGTCCACGAGTTCGTCGAGAAGCATGATGCGTTGCGGATCCCCGTGGGTACCGAAATTGAGTGTGCGCAGCTCCTCTAGGGTCATGTCGCCAACAGCGCCGGCGCCATCCGACGTCCTGTCCACCGTCTGATCGTGGATAACTACGACTTCTCCGTCTTTGGTTAGGTTGACGTCGCACTCCACACCAGCCACGTCGAGTTTGAGGGCTTCTTCGAAGGACCGGAATGTGTTTTCGGGGTACCAGCCGTTATAACCTCGGTGCGCGATAATTCCTGGGCGCTCTGACATACTCTTATCCTCCGGGCGGCAAAGTGAATTGTGACGTTGGCGCCGCCCCAGTGTAGACCGCTAACGCCGGCCGCCGCGGTGGCGGTGGGTCGCCACCACGTGCACGGCATCCAGCATGCCCAGGCTGAGCACCGCCTCGCGCAGGGCAAATTGGAAGGTCCACAGGCGTCGAAAGACCTGATCGAACCCGGCTGCCCCGGCTTCGCGGTGGCGGCCATCGAAAAAGCTGCGCTGGTAGCGAAGCGTTTCGAGGTAGTGGCTTCCGGTGTGGGTTTGCGCGATGATTCGCAGGTTGGAACGCTTATCGAAGAGCCTATGGGTTTCTTCCAACAACGGGTATTCCAAGCCAGGCCAGATATAGGCACGCAGAACCTGAATCGCCGAACGAGCCGCCGGAGTCATCGCATCCGTGGCAAAAAGCGAAGCTAAAGCCAGACGCCCGCCACTGACCAGCGAGCGGTCCAGCATCTCGACATATCGGCGGCGTTCCGGCGGCGAAAGCGTCTCCAGCTTTTCGACGCTCACTATCGCGTCATACCGCCCGCGCCACTTCTTTGGGTTGGGCAAGGCCGTCTCTATGCCCTGCACGTGAACCGAATCAGCGGCGCCTTCGAGAAGCAGTTGCTCGTCGAAAAGCGCCTTCTGCTCCGTGTCGCCCGTAAGCACGTCCACCGTGGCGCGCCGGGCCACCGCCTGAACCGCTACTTGCAGCCCAGTGGCTGGGTAGACCAGGAGGTGGGTTCCGGCGCCGGTGCGGGTGGCGTCGAGAAGCCACTGCGCAGCGCGACGCTGTGCGTCGCCCAAGTCCTCGCGGTCCGTTGATGCCGGCTCGGTCACCGTGGTTACATCGACGAAGTGCTCTTTGGGTTCTTTTCTGCCCGCACGCGCGCTATAGCTACGCACCGCCTCGCGCACCGTAGTGGGTACGCCACTTGCAAAAATGCCGCCCGAATGGCTCAACGAGTCACCTGCGTACAGTTTCACAACGTCAAGGGGTAGTTCACCAGGGCTCGATGTCTCCACGGCAAGCTCCTTGGCCTTCGGCCGATAACCCACCCCCACCAGCCGCGTGAGGACTTTGACAAGGCGCTCAGAATCGGGAGTTGTCCACTCGCCTGCCATATAAGACTCGGCTAGCCCCAGCCAGCCCGAATCGGCGATGCGGGAAAAGAGGGCGTCGTGAAGCACGGCTACATCTGGGTCTTCGCCTTCCAGCTCTACCCCAGCCTTGGAACAGGCCTGCGCAAACTCCGCTTCCGCCCGTCCGCTCTTCAAACGCAGCAAGCGCGGTGAAGGGACGGTAGCCACGCCGGGCCACACCGCAGCATCGATCGAAGCCAAGTGGGGATACACGCTCTAGTCAGCCTTCCTCATCGCACGGACGTGTCTTCCCAGACTAAAGCCAACTGGGTCCGCACGGGTGGAGGCGCGGCCTAAAAAGCCAGTTAATAACCCATAAAGTATGCATGTACCGCTAGAAGGGTTTAGACTAACTCGGGTAAAATAATCTAGCTTTCTTAAGGAAGGTAATCAAACACCATGGCGCAAACTCCCCACCGTCCTAGTAACGGCCGCCACCACGTCGTTGTTATCGGTGCCGGCTTCGGCGGTATCAACGCCGTCAAGAAGCTCAAGGACGCGGATGTTGAGATCACCCTCATCGACAAGAAGAACCACCACCTCTTCCAGCCGATGCTCTACCAGGTAGCCACCGGCGTCATTTCCGCCGGCGAAATCGCCCCGTCTACGCGTCAGATCTTGCGTCACCAGGACAACGTTAACTTTGTCAACGGTGAGGTCACCGACGTCAATATCAAGGATCAGACCGTCACCGCGGAACTCGATGGCGCTGTTCGTACCTACGGCTACGACTCCCTCATTGTGGCAGCCGGCGCTGGCCAGTCTTACTTCGGCAACGACCACTTCGCCGAGTATGCCCCAGGTATGAAGACGCTGGATGATGCCCTAGAGATCCGCTCCCGCATTATCTCCGCTTTTGAGAAGGCGGAGCTGGAAGAGGATCCTGCAAAGCGCGAGAAGCTGCTGACCTTCGTCATCGTGGGCGCTGGCCCGACCGGCGTTGAGCTGACCGGCCAGATTGCCGAGCTGGCACAGCGCACCTTTGCTGGCGAATACTCCAATTTCGGTTCCTCCTCCGCCAAGATTTACCTCTTGGACGGCGCTCCGCAGGTCCTTCCGCCGTTTGGCAAGCGCCTCGGCCGCAAGGCTCAACGCACGCTGGAGAAGCTGGGTGTTGACGTGCGCCTCAACGCCATGGTTACCGACGTCACCGCTGACGCCGTCACCTACAAGAACATGAAGACCGAGGAAGAGGTCACCATCGAGGCCGCGACCAAGATCTGGTCCGCAGGTGTCGCCGCTTCCCCGTTGGGCAAGGTCATCGCTGACCAGGCTGGCGTGGAATCCGACCGTGCCGGCCGCGTCTCCGTTAACGAGGACCTCACGGTTGGCGAGTACAAGAACGTCTACATCGTCGGCGACATGATTTCCCTCAACCGCCTTCCGGGCGTGGCCCAGGTGGCCATCCAGGGCGGCAACCACGTGGGCAAGCTCATCGAAGCCAAGATCGATGAAGAGTCCACCGCGAACGAAGCCGAGCCGTTCGAGTACTTTGACAAGGGCTCCATGGCCGTTATTTCCCGCTTCAACGCCGTCGTCAAGCTGGGCAAGACCGAGTTTGCTGGCTTCCCGGCGTGGATCTCCTGGCTCGGCCTGCACATCTTCTACATCGTTGGCTTCCGCAGCCGTACCCTCGTGGCGCTGCACTGGATCCTCAACGCCTTCTCGCGCGACCGCGGCAACCTGGAAATCACCCAGCAGCAGCGCGTCGCTCGCAACGTCATTGACCGCGACCTTCACTAAGTTCTACGCGCTTTAAGGGAGAGAGGAATCATCCTCTCTCCCTTTTCTTTGGCCACATACGGTAGAACGGAAGAAGTCCCTAGCGTAAAGGAGAAAACCGTGAACCGTCCTGCCCTGCCTCGCGTCCTCAGCATTGCTGGCACCGATCCCACGGGAGGGGCGGGAATTCACGCTGACCTCAAATCCTTTGAGGCGGCCGGCGCCTATGGCATGGCAGTGGTGACGGCCCTCGTCGCGCAAAACACGCAAGGGGTGCGCGCCATCCACACCCCTCCGGTGGAATTCCTGCGCGAACAACTGACAAGTGTGAAGGAGGACGTGACTATCGACGCCCTCAAGATCGGCATGCTCGGCTCGGTGTCCATCACCGAAACGGTGAGCAAGTTCGTCTCTACCCTGCCCGAGGGGGTTCCCATAGTCTGCGATCCGGTCATGGTCGCCTCCAGCGGCGACCGCCTACTCGAACGGGAGGCGGAGCGCGCTGTGCGCGAACTCGCCCGCCGCTCCACCGTGGTCACGCCGAACTTGCCGGAGCTCGCTGTCCTCGCGGACGTCGCACAGCCGCGCATCCTCGAGGAAGCAATCGATATCGCCATTCAGTGGGCTCACGACAATGGGACCTGGGTCGTGGTCAAGGGCGGACACCTCGACGGCGCCCAAGCCGATAATGCAACGGTAAGCCCGTCCGGCGCGGTAACCCGCGTGCCCTGCCCGCGGATTAACACGAAGAACACGCACGGCACCGGCTGCTCGCTCTCCTCCGCGCTCGCAGCACGTTTAGGAGCGGGGGAAACACTCGACGAGGCATTGGTATGGGCCACCGAATGGCTCCACGAAGCGATAGAGAATGCTGATGCGCTTCACGTCGGTCGCGGGCGCGGCCCCGTTGACCATGGTCACCGGCTGCGGCGCCTCGCCGCAGGCGCGCAGCGCTAACCCAATAGGTCTGCGCCGGGGCGGGTAAGCACGGCCACCATGAAGGTGGAGTTCTCCTTAAAGACCTTCATGTCCCAGGATGCGAAGATGAAGTCGACTCGGTAGCCCACCGCGCGGGCGAGGTCGAGGAATTCATCGAAGCCCCAACCACGACCTTCGCCAAAACCAACGACGAACCGACCACCCGGGCGCAAAGCGTTGAAGACGTTGCGCAGAGCGGCCTCACGTCCTTCGATGGCAATGAAGGTCATCACGTTGCCCGCAGCCACAGCGATATCAAAGTTACCCTCCGGGATTTCCTCTTCCGAAAGGTCCCCCACTTCCCAACGGGCCTCCGGATAATCATTGACCGCATGCTCGATCAGGATGGGATCGACGTCCACGCCCAACACCGTGTGGCCGCGCTTTGCCAACTCACCGCCGAGGCGCCCGGAACCGCAGCCGGCGTCGAGGACGCGGGAGTGGCGTTCACTCATGGCGTCGATAAGCCGGGCTTCCCCATCGATGTCCTTGCCCTGGGCCCGAAGTGTCTTCCACTTCCGCGCAAAGTTATGGGAATGGGCGGGATTCGCTGCAGTAACTTCTTTCCAGGTAGGCATGACAACGATTATATGCCCTTACAGGTGTAAGCTTTAGCCGCCATTACAAAACGCCTATACGAAACGAAGGAGGCTGAGACACGATGCCATCTGTACCGTCACCATTCAAGCCACGCAAGAAAAACACTTCTGACGACAGTGCTCCGAGTTTTTCCGTTCCCGTCGAACGTGCCATTGAGCACTGCCGCGTGTTCGTCGATGGCGAGGCTCTTCCCGGCGAGTTTTCGCCGCACAGCGCGCTGCAAACCGTGGAAGAGTACGGACGCGGCTTCGTGTGGGTAGGCCTCTACGAGCCGCTCGAATCACAGATGACGAAGGTGGCGGCTGAGTTTCGTATCCACGAGCTCATCGTCGAGGACGTCGTCCAAGCTCACCAGCGCCCGAAGCTGGAACGCTACGATGACCAGCTGTTCGTGGTGGCGCGGTCGGTGAACTACCGGGATCACGACGAGGTAGCCGATAAGCGCCAAATTATTTCCACTGGTGAGATGCAGATGATCATCGGTGACACATTCATCATCACGGTGCGTCACTCGGCGAAGCTACCCAACTTGGCCTACGTGATCGATGATGAGCAGGACCTCGTCGAACAGGGCCCCGTGTCCCTAGCGTGGAAGATCCTAGACATGATGGTGGACCGCTATTCGGAGATCTGCCGCCTCATCGCCATCGAGGTCGACGAGCTCGAGGAAGAAATCTTCACTCCGAATTCGCTGCCGAACATCGATCGCATCTATATGTTCAAGCGCGAGATTCTGGAGATGAAGCACGCCATCGTGCCGCTTTCGCCTGCTTTGCGCTCGATGGTCTCTGACCACAAGGACCTCATTCCGAAGGCGATTCGCTCCTACATCAGGGACGTCAACGATCACCAGCTGGTGGTCCAGGACCACGTGTCGGGGTTCGATGAACGCTTGACCTCGCTTATCGACGCCTCCGTGGCCAAGATCAGCATGCAGCAAAACTCCGACATGCGCACGATTTCCGCGGTGGTTGGTATGTGGGCCGCACCAACGCTTGTCGCGGGTATCTACGGAATGAACTTCGATGTCATGCCGGAGCTGCATTTTCCTTGGGGCTATTACGGCGCAATCGGCCTCATGGTGTTAGTCGTGGCCGGAATGTGGTGGTGGTTCCGCCGCAACAACTGGTTGTAAGAGGCTACTGCACCACCATCGTGCGCAGCGTGGACGCGGCGAGGAGCACATCCCCCTGGCTGATCTTAACCTCCCACAGCTGCGTGCGGCGCCCCTTGTACAGCGGTGTAGCAACGGCGGTCACCGTGCCCGAAGCCACCGGCTTGAGGAAATCCGTGTTGTTGTTGACACCGACAACGGGCTTGCCTGCGAGGATTAGGCTGCCGACGGATGCAGTCGATTCCGTAATTGTGCAGTACAGACCCCCATTTGCAACGCCCCAAGGCTGGTGGTGATCTGGGACGACTTCCACCTCAGATCGAACCTCGTCTGCAGAAATGTGCGTGTAGCGCAGGCCAATAAGCCCTGCGAGCCCCTGCGGGTTGGAGTTGATCAACTCGAGTTCTTCCGCGTTGAGCGGACGCGACTGGGAAACGGCCAAGAGCTTTTCAAAGATTTCAGAGTGGTTCATGCCACAACAGGTTAGTGGAATTCGGTGACGTAGGATGGTGAACATGACTCAAAGTGCTGAAAAGACAGATCTCGCTCAGATTGGCGTTGTGGGGCTTGCTGTGATGGGCTCCAACCTTGCGCGAAACTTTGCTCGCAACGGCAACACGGTCGCGGTGTACAACCGCAGCCCGGAAAAGACTCGCGCGCTCATCAGCGAGCACGGCGATGAAGGAGCGTTCATTGCCTCCGAGAACGTCGAGGACTTCGTTGCCTCCCTCGAGCGCCCGCGTAAGGCGATCATCATGGTTAAGGCTGGCGCGGCTACTGACGCCGTCATCGAGCAACTCACCGAAGCCATGGATGAGGGTGACATCATCATCGATGGCGGCAATGCACTGTTCACGGACACCATTCGCCGCGAGAAGGAGGTGGCCGCTAAGGGCCGTCACTTCGTCGGCGCAGGCATTTCCGGTGGTGAGGAAGGCGCGCTCAATGGCCCGTCCATCATGCCTGGTGGCCCAGCTGAGTCTTGGGAGACCTTGGGACCAATCCTCGAGTCCATCGCCGCTAATGTCGACGGTACTCCGTGCGTGACCCACATCGGACCCGATGGCGCTGGCCACTTCGTCAAGATGGTGCATAACGGCATCGAATACGCCGACATGCAGGTTATCGGTGAGGCTTACCAGTTGCTTCGTTATGGTGCGGGCATGGAACCGGCTGAAATCGCCGAAGTCTTCCGCGAATGGAACGCCGGAGACCTAGACTCCTACCTCATTGAGATCACCGCCGAAGTACTAGCACAGAAAGATCCGGAGACAGGTGCCCCGCTTGTCGACGTCATCGTGGACGCCGCCGGTCAGAAGGGCACCGGCCGCTGGACCGCCATTAATGGTCTCGAGCTGGGCGTGCCGATCACCGGCATTGCGGAATCCGTTTTCGCGCGTGCGCTCTCTTCTGCCACTGCTCAACGTGCAGCTGCCCAGGAAGGCCAGCTGCCTTCCGGAACCATTGCCGAGCTCAATGTGGACAAGGCTGAGTTCGTCGAAGACGTTCGCCGTGCACTGTATGCCGCGAAGCTCATTGCCTACTCCCAGGGCTTCGATGAGATCAAGGCTGGCTCCGAGGAGTTCGGCTGGAACGTGGACCCACGCGATTTGGCCACCATCTGGCGCGGTGGATGCATCATTCGCGCGAAGTTCCTCGATCGCATCCGTGAGGCCTACGACAACAATGCCGACCTGCCTGCCTTGATTCTGGACCCGTACTTCAAGGGCGAGCTGGAGAACCTCATCGACCCCTGGCGTCGCGTCGTGGTTACTGCAACGCAGCTGGGCCTGCCGGTTCCGGTGTTTGCCTCTTCCCTGTCCTACTACGACAGCTTGCGCGCCGAGCGCCTCCCAGCTGCTCTGATTCAGGGCCAGCGCGATTTCTTCGGCGCCCACACCTTCAAGCGTGTGGACCGCGAGGGCACGTTCCATATCGAATGGTCAGGTGACCGCTCGCTTACCGAGATGTAGCTGCTAAGCCCCTCCCCTGAGGGGCTTTTCTTATCCCTCCGCTACCCGCGACCAGAATTTTTCTTCTTCCGGTTGCGGGGTGTAGAGTCCTGTTTTAGTCTCTGTGCTCATGGGGGATATTGAAACCTACATCCGCCTTCGCAATTCGGGGAT
>NZ_KV806779.1:0-68156 GCF_001811845.1 Corynebacterium sp. HMSC062E11 | reverse complement strand
ACCCCGCTACGCACCCCGAAACCGGAAGAGCCCCCAAAGCCCTGGAATGAACTCCTGTCACCAGGGTCATTCCAGGGCATATTTCCCTGACTAAGAGAAGCAGTGACACAGAAGGCCTACCTCAGCGTGGGCCCTGTGGGCGTGCAGGTTCCGTGTGTGGCTGGTTTGCTTCGGCATGGTCGGCAGCGATTGATGACCGACTCTGGAGCGGGTGCCTTGTCTGGTCTCGCGGTTCAGGGTGGGTGGACTATTCGGCGGGTTGGATCTCGCTCTCGGTGACCCACTTGTGGTTGGTCATCGTCATCCCGTCGACGGTGAGATCAACCATGTAGACCGTCTCCTCGGTGGAGTAATCGATGGTGGCCTCAGCACCCTTCATGCCGGACATGTGCTCGGCATCCAGGACAACGCTCGCCCCGTCGGGCAGGGGGGCCTGACCCGGATCGACGAGCTCCTCATGGACGACCCAGCGGTGGTCGGTAACCGGGGCCCCACCCTCGGTGGGGGTGTAGCTGACCGAATAGGTCGTGGTGTCAAACGCCCCGGAAATGGTGGCTGTAGCCCCGTCCATGCCGGGCATGTGGTCAGCGGTGAGGATGACCTCAGTGCCCACCGGGTACGTGGGATCCTCGGCCTCTTCAATGCCTGCCGGCGGTGCCCCGCCGTCGGCAGGGTGGTCGTGCCCGCCGTGCTCTTCGTCGGCAGTGGTGGTGTCTTCCTGGTGGGTCTCGTTGGTCTCTGCGGTTGCCGTCGTGGTGCTGGTGGTGTCGGCATCGTCGGAGTTGTCGGTGGCGTCGCTGCAGGCGGTCAGCGCCAGGGTGGAGGTCAGTACCAAGGCGGCGAGGGTAATGCTGCGTTTCATGAGCGTTCCTTTCAAAGGTGGTGTGAGTTAGGGGTCGAGAGACAAGGTCAGTCAGTAACGGTTACGGGGGATATCGACCCACTGTGTTCCTCCTTCCCGTCGGTCGGAGCCAGGTGAGCCGGATCCAGATCAATGCGGCGCAACAGCTGGGCGTTCAGGGCCACCACGATGGTCGAGGCAGACATCAAGATCGCGCCCACGGCCGGGGACAGCACGAACCCGATCGAGGCGAGCACTCCGGCGGCCAACGGCACGGCGAGGATGTTGTAGCCAGAGGCCCAGATCAGGTTCTGGATCATCTTGCGATAGCTGGCCTGGGACAGCTCAATCATCGACAGCACTGCCCGCGGGTCATCACTGGCTAGGACCACCCCGGCAGATTCCATGGCCACATCCGTGCCGGCACCGATGGCGATACCGACTTCCGCGCGGGTCAGAGCGGGGGCGTCATTGACACCGTCACCGACCATGGCCACGCTCAAACCCCGGTCCTGCAGCTGCGTGACCTTGGTGTCTTTGTCCTGGGGCAGGACCTCGGCGAAGACCTCATCAATGCCTAGGTCCTGACCGACGGCGTGGGCCACCTGCTGGGCGTCGCCGGTGATTATCGCGACCTTCACCCCGCGGTCCTGCAGGGCTTTCACGGCGGCGCGGGATTCGGGGCGGATCTTGTCCTCGACGGCTACCGCACCGATGATCTGACCATCGCGGACAATATGGAGCACACCGGCCCCACGCCCGGTCCAGGCGCTGGTGGTGTCGGTGAGCTCGGCCGGGGTGGTGAGGTTGAACTCGCGCAGCATGTTCGGCCCGCCCACGAGGATCTCAGCGCCATCGACAGTGGCCCGGACCCCCCGGCCGGAGGCGGCGTTGAAACCAGTTGCACGGATTTGCCGACCGGAGGCCTCGGGATGGGCGGCCGCGGCCGCCACGATGGCGCGGGCCACGGGGTGCTCGCTGTCGGCCTCCGCGGCGGCGGCTAGGGCCAGCAGCTCGCCCTCGGTGACGCCGACAGCTGTCGCGATACCGGTGACCGCGTGCGCACCCTCGGTCAGGGTGCCGGTTTTGTCGAAGAGCACCACGTCGATGGTGCGCATCCGCTCGAGCGCCATCCGGTCCTTGATGAGCACCCCGGATTTCGCGGCCCGCTCGCTGGAGATCGCAATGACCAGCGGAATCGCCAGGCCCAGGGCATGTGGGCAGGCGATGACCAGCACCGTGACCGTGCGCACCACGACATCGTCCGGGCTGCCGATGATGGTCCACACCACCGCGGTGATCAGAGCGGAGATCAGCGCGAACCAGAACAATAACGCCGCCGCCCGATCCGCCAGGGCCTGGGCCCGGGAGGAGGACTCCTGGGCGTCGGCAACCATGCGTTGGATCCCGGCCAGGGCGGTGTCCCCGCCGGTAGCCTCCACCCGGATGCGGACGGTGTTGTCGGTGGCCACGGTACCGGCGACCACCTTGTCACCGGTGTCGCGGAAGACGGGACGGGATTCGCCGGTGATCATCGCCTCATCGAATTCGGCGGCTCCGTCGAGGATGGTTCCGTCGGCCGGCACCCGGGCACCGGCCCTCACCAGCACGACGTCGTCGACGACCAGCTCGGAGATGGCCACGGTGCGGGTGGTCCCGTCGACGATTTTCTCGGCCTCATCCGGCAGCAGGGCAGCCAGCGCGTCAAGCGCGGAGGACGCGGACCCGAGAGCGCGCATCTCCAGCCAGTGGCCCAGCAGCATGATGGTCACCAGCAGGGCCAGCTCCCACCAGAAGTCCAGGTCAAAACCGCCCAGCCCCAGAGTGGTGACCCAGGAGGCGACAAACGCCACGGTGATGGCCATGGCGATCAGGAGCATCATCCCGGGTTGGCGGGATTTCAGTTCTTTCCATCCGCCCTTGAGGAAAGGCGTTCCGCCGTAGCCGAAGATGATCGTGCCTAGCACCGGGGGGATCCAGGTGGATCCGGGGAATGCCGGGAGGTGGTAGCCGAGCAGGTGGGCGACCATGGGACTGAAAATAGCGACGGGAATGGACAGAATCAGCGACCACCAGAAGCGGTCCCGAAACATTGCGGTGCTGTGTCCGGCGTGTTCGCCGTGACTATGAACGTGGTGGTCTTCGTCCAGGGCGGAGTGCGGGTGATCGTGGGGCATCGCCTGGCCGTGGGTGTCGGCATCTGCGTGGTGTTCGTGGCTGGCATGATCCGGGTGGTGGGTGTGGTCTGTTTCCGGAGCGGGGTGATCACCATGGTGATCACCCGAATGGTGGGGAGTGCTCATGACGTTCCTTTCGCTCAACCCGGTCGGGGTCGAGATGATGAGTAAAACTGATCAGGATAAGACGGTGTAGCCGGCCTCCTCGATGGCCCGGCGAACCATCTCCGGAGGTACGAGACCGGTGACCGTGACGGTGGAAACACCACCAGCAGCGAGATCAATCTGGACGTCGTCGACCTGGGGGAGGGCCTGAAGGGCCTGGGTCACGCTTTTCGCGCAGTGCCCGCAGGTCAGGCCGGTGACCTGGTAGCTAGGGGAGGACCCTCCTGCTGACGAGTCGCTGGCGGCAGGGATGGAGGCGGTGTCGGCACGTGAGGCAGGTCCGCAACAGCTGCAGCCGTGGGAGGCCATCGGCAAGAGGCGGGGCGGGGAGGTGATCATGGGAAAGCTCCTTCGGTTCGGTGGGGTGCGGCGATGCCGCTCTCTAGCATATACCCCCCGGGGGTATATTTTCAGCATACCCCAGGGGGGTATATTTTCAATGGGTCGAGGTCGCGGCCCTCACGCGGGGCAGGGTGTGGTCACCGAGCAGCCTCCTCACTGTCGGGAGGGGACAGCGGGAGGCGGAGGGCAAAGACCGCTCCGCGACCGGGGCCGGGGGAGGTGGCGGTGAGAGTGCCGCCGTGGGCCTCGATCAATGCCTTGGAGATGGTCAGACCGATACCGGCCCCGCCGTTGTCCCGGGTGCGGGCGGCATCCCCCCGGTAGAAGCGTTCGAAGATGTGTCCGAGCTGGTCAGGTGGGATGCCCTCGCCGTCATCGGCGACGTGGATGAGCGCGGTGGACGCCCCCTGTCGGTGGACGCTGATCCGGACCTGCCCGCCGGCCGGGGTGTGCCGTAGCGCGTTCGACAGGAGATTGCTCATCACCTGGCCGAAGCGTTGCCGGTCCACGAGCACCCGGGCGGTGTCCGTAATGGTCTCGACCTGTAAATCGACGCCTTTGTCAGCATAAGCTTCCCCCGCGGCAGCAGCGGCGGTGTGGAGCAGATCCCCGAGCCCTTCCTCCGCCAGGTCCAAATCGATCCGGTGTTCCTGGGCCCGGGAGACATCGTCAATGTCTTCCATCAACCGGGTCAGGCGGGTGAGTTGGTCAGCCATGATCGTGTGGGTGGCATTATTCCAGTCCACGACCCCGTCCTGGAGACCATCGAGGTAGACCGTGAGCACCGATAAGGGGGTGCCCATTTCGTGGGCCAGATCAGAGAGCATCTGGCGGCGGACCTGTTCGGTGTGTTCCAGCCGGTCGGCCATGGTGTTGAAGGCATGCGCCAGGGTGGTGACCTCGGGGCCTGCTTTTCCGGCGGGCACGCGGATACGGGAGTTGCCGGCCGTCAGGCTGGTAGCGGCGCGGGTGAGATCCTGCAGGGGGGTGCGCAGACGACGCGATAACCACAGGCTGGCCAGCAGGGCGCTGATCAAGGCGGTGGGCAGGGCGACGGCCAGGGTGATCAGGTTGGCGCCCCGGTAGGCCTGCTCGGCATGGAACAGCTCCAGCGAGGGGTCCTCCTGGCCGGTCATCAACATATGATCATGGAACAGGGTCGGACCCACCATCGTGGCCACGGCCGCGGCCACCAGTAGGCTAATCACCACGACCAACACCTGGGCGGCCAGGAAGCGGAAGGTCAGGCCGGGTCCGTGATTCATGGTTGCCCCACCCGGTAGCCCACGCCACGCACGGTGTCGATAAACCCCCGGCCCCGGGTGTCGGTGCCGAGCTTGCGACGCAAGTTGCCGATGTGGACATCGACGATGCGTTCATCACCGACCCAGGTGGTGTCCCAGACCTCGGTGACCAGGTCGTGGCGGGTCAGCACCTGGCCGGGGCGCAGGGCCAGGGCAACCAGCAGCTCGAACTCCGTCCGGGTGAGCTCCACGGTCGTCTCCCCTACCCGCACCTGATGGGCGATGGGGTCAAGGATGAGGTCACCAACGATCAAGGGGGTGGTCACCTGCGGTGGGGTGGTGCTGGTGCGCGGGCGGCGTAGCACCGCATGCACCCGGGTCACCAGTTCCCGGATGCTAAAAGGTTTGGTGATGTAGTCATCCGCCCCCAGGGTCAAACCGCTGATCTTGTCGTCCTCGCTGCCACGCGCGGTGAGCATGAGGATGTAGCAGTCCGAGAAGGTGCGGATCCGTCGGCACACCTCCAGGCCGTCGAGTTCGGGCAGCCCCAGATCCAGCACCACAACATCGGGGGAAAAGCGACGGGTCTCGTCCACGGCCTGAGTGCCGGTGTGCGCCTGGCGGGTATCGAAGCCGGCCCGGATGAGGTAGGAGGCCACCATCTGAGCCAGGGGTTGTTCATCATCGACGACCAGCACCCGCCCCGGGGGCGTGGCGGTGGTCGGTGTGCGGTTAGCCATGGACCCCAGTATCGCTCCGGCCAGGGGGAATATCACCCTCGCTCAGTGCCCAACGGGGAAATCTTCATCAAATCTTCAAACATCACCCTTCGACCGCCGTCACCCCTGCGCCCCACCCCGGGCCGGCGGCATCGCCTCCCCTGGTCGGTTCAGCAGGCGCCACCAGGGATTTCACTGCCTGCACCGCATACCCGGGGCGGGTAGAAGGACATCGCCCACGGCTGTGGGGTGGTGTCCCGGTGGTGACCCAGCCCACCGAATTCGCCCCCTTTTCGCCCTGTTATAAGGCTGTGAGCAGGGGTTTTGATTTCTAGTCCGTCAGGCACCCGTGCTAGATAAAGGTATGGCATCGACCTTGAGGCGGTGTCTTCTCACGGTCTTACCACGATCCAAGGAGATTGACGTGAAACGAGCAGCGATCGCAGCCGCCGCCCTTGCCCTCGCCCTCACGGGGTGTTCGGCCGCCGACCCGGAACCCACCGCCGACGGGACGGTGTCCCAGGATACATTCCTGACTACCCATGGCCTGGCCGGCATGGACGCGGTGGAGATCATTGATCACCTCGACCGGCAGAAGGTCACGGAGCGTCCCACGGATCTGATCGCCTCAGTGCGTGCCGATGAACTGCTGCTCTCGAGCGATGACCAGGAAGTCGTGGTCGATCTTCCCGACAATCAGACGTATGTCTCGATCGCACCCTATCTCACCTCCACCCACGACTGCTTCTACCACAGCCTCACGACCTGCCTGGGGGAACTCGACAATGAGGATATCCAGGTCACGATCACCGATGAGGCGACCGGTGAGGTGCTGGTGGACGAGGCGACAACCACCTTCGACAACGGGTTTATTGGCTTCTGGCTTCCCGATGATGCCACCGGCCTGATTGAGGTCAGCTACCAGGGGCGTACCGGCACCACGGAGTTTTCCACCGCCGACGACGGTGCCACCTGCGTCACAGACCTGCGCCTGACGTGATGGCTCAGCAGGGTCCTCACCTGCACCTGTCTCCCGTGTCACTGAAATCTAGCACCAAGGAAGGTTAAATCATGATGAACGCGTTTCCCCGACGACAGTTTCTGCTCGGCGGGCTCGTCCTCGCCGGCACCGGGGCCGTGGCCGCCTGCACCAGCGACCCTGGACCCGCTGCCTCGGCACCAGGTTCCTCTCTTCGCCCCACTCCCACCCCCACTGCGCTCGGCGAGCCGACGGTGCGCCGGACACTGACCGCCCGGCCCCTCTCTCTGGATATCGGCGGTATCGAAGCCAAGACGTGGGGATACGTCTCTGACACCGGGGATACGGCCATTGAGGCCACCGTCGGCGACGTCCTCCAGGTCGATATCACCAATGAACTGCCTGAGAGCACCTCCATCCACTGGCATGGCATCGCACTCCACAACGCAGCCGACGGTGTGCCCGGCATGACCCAGGACCCCATTGAACCTGGCGAGTCTTTCTCCTATGTTTTTGAAGTCCCCCACGGTGGCACCTACTTCTACCATTCCCACTCCGGCCTGCAGCTTGATCGCGGCCTCCACGCCCCACTGATCGTCCGTGACCCGCAAGACGCTGAGGACCAGGACGTCGAGTGGACCATCGTGCTCGACGACTGGGTCGATGGCATTCAGGGCACTCCCGACGATGAGCTCGACAAGCTCACCGGAATGGGCTCGGGCGACCATAACGGGAAGAAGGGGATGGGAGGCCACGGCCATATGATGCACGGCACCCCGGACCGGGTACTGGGCGGGGATGCCGGCGATGTGATGTATCCGCACTACCTCATCAACGGACGTATCCCCCGTGCTCACCGGACCTTCGAGGCTCGCCCGGGTGACAAGGCCCGCCTGCGGTTTATCAACTCCGGCGGTGACACCATCTTCAAGGTGGCCCTCGGTGGTCACCGCATGACCGTCACCCACACCGACGGCTTCCCCGTCCAGCCCCGGGAGACCGAATCGATCTACCTGTCGATGGGCGAGCGTGTCGACGTCGAGGTCATCCTCGGCGACGGCATCTTCCCGCTCACGGCTTTGGCGGTGGGTAAAGACGACCGCGCCTTCGCCGTCATCCGCACCGCCGGCGGCCAGGCCCCTCACCCCGATGTCGACTTCCCCGAGTTGTCGTCCACCGGACTGCTTCTGTCCTCCCTGAAGCCAGCAGACCGTGCACTCCTGCCCGAGGACACACCAGACCGAGAAGTCAGCATCGACCTGGGCGGGCAGATGATGCCGTATGAATGGAGCATTCTCACCGACGGCCAATCCTCCTCCGCGATCGTGCAGGCGGGCCAGCGCCTGCGGATGGTCATGCGCAACAGGACCATGATGCCCCACCCCATGCACATCCACGGTCACACGTGGGCGCTGCCCGGCAGCGGCGGGCTACGCAAGGACACCGTCCTTCTCCGCCACGGTGAAACCATGATCGCCGACCTGATCTCTGACAACCCCGGTGAGTGGGCATTTCACTGCCATAACGCCTATCACATGGAAACCGGGATGTTCAGCTCGCTTCGCTACGAGTAACCCGGCTCTTTTCCGCTTTGTCCTGCGGTATACAGCTAAGGTCGTTGTGCCCGTATATCGGGGACTCGGGAATTGTCCTTGATCCATGCTTCGGCATGAGGATCAATAAAGCTTGCCACCATTTGGATGGCGTTATCAACGGAGTCAAGATCTTCAAACTGCTGTCTGCTGCCAGGGGTTTTCTTCAACGCCTTCTTAACCTGAGGCCAGACGCTCGCCTGATAGTGACTGCTTAGGAGGAAGCGCCAAAAGTCGAAGCTGAGTTCAGCGATGATTTTTCCCAGTGGTGCATCCTTTTTCCCGGCCCGGTTCTTTGCTTTGCGGATATTCTTCTTTGCTGCATCGTTGAAAGGTATTCGATCGTCGTCAAACCATCGCTCGCCATACCTTCCGGTTAGGGCATTGTGAATGCTATTTCGGAGGAGTACTTCCAGGTGTTCGATGTCAGCAAGATAGGTTTTCGTGAGGTGAGTATTCCAAAGGTAGAGCGTTTCTGGTGATGGATGATCGGCGTACCTGCTCATTCGCGCAGATGAAAACCACTGGGACAGCGGTACTAGGACTGGGCTTGGATTTCCATATGGATATGCTAGTTTGTATTTCGAAAACCCTGGAACGATCCCTGCACTACGAGAGTAGGAGTAAATCGCCGGGGTTATTGGTAACTTCGGGGAATTGTAGCGGGCAGAGAATCGAAGTTTTTCGCCCTTATTTACCGTGAACGCCCTTGACAGGTTTGAGAGGCCCGGGCCTGAGGAGTTGTGGCAGTAACAGCTACCTTTGAAGGATGATTACTAATGAACTCCGAGAATTACTGACCGTAGCCACGACCCATGCGCAGCGCTTCCACGACGGGGAAGATCACACCGTAGCCGCAGCCCTCCTGACTGAATCCGGCAAACACGTGCTCGGTTTGAACGCATACCATTTTCTCGGTGGCCCCTGTGGTGAAATCTCGGCCTTAGCTAACCACGCTGCTAGTCATCCCGAGGATCCTATCCGAGCGGTAGTCGCCGTCCACGGCCCGACTGGCCAGGTGCTTTCGCCCTGTGGAAAATGCCGCCAAGTGCTATTTGATACTGATCCGTCTATCCGGTGCATCGTGCGCGGAAGCAATGGGCTTGAAGCACTCACCGTGGAAGAGCTCTTACCGTTCGTATATAACTGGCGTGACATGGACAAAGAGCAACGCATCTATATGTGGGAAGGCTACGAGGAATCAATTCGAAGCGGAGAAAAGCAACAAACAATTCGGGTGGATGACCCCTTCCACGAAGGAAGCGCCCAGATTGTCTTCGAGAAAGAATCCGGAGAGGTTGTCACCATTCCCGCAGAGGTCACATCTGTCGTCTCTACCCAGCGGAGGTCCTTGACGGAGGAATAAGCCCGAAGGGATGGCTTTGGTTCTCTTGCTGAGCTCCACGAAGCGCTTGATACTCACTATCCCGGATTAGCTGGGGATGACGAAGTCGACGTTGTTGAGTTCACGCTCCGTAGGGCTTAAGTACTTCGGTAAAGACGACGGGGAAAGGTTTTACCTACACTGTCGGTATGTTCGGCCCCGCTTCCGCCCAGCCACCGCGGCTTATAGATTTCCCTATGCTGCGGTTACCATTTGTGGAGTTCGTATTTGTTGGGCTGCTGGTGGCCGTCTTTTTCGTTGATACGCAAGGAACTGATGCTGAGAGCGGCCTTCTTGCGGTCTTTGTGGTTCTTCCCGCACTCGTGTTTCTGGGAATTGCCTACCTTGTTTCCCTGCCCATGCAGCGGAAGGACATTACAGATTTCCGCCTGGATGCCGTTTTTGTCGTTATCGGAGTTCTTGGTCTCTTCGGCTGGATCGGCCAGATGCTCATTGCTTTGCCCCTCCTGTGCTGCCTGCCCGTAGGGCTTTCAGCACTGATCCGCAGAGGCATCGCCTTTGCGTTGTGGAAGAGGGGTAAAGGCCCGCAACTGCCGGAATGAGGTTACGCGCTCTGCCAGCGCATCCTGCCGTCCGATGCCGGGGCGCACGTCATCGGGACACCTCTCTTTGATACCCCGCTTCCGCCGTTGCAATACGCGCCGGGGTGAACGTAGTTCTCTTCAACGGCGGGTGCTTCATACACAGCGGCAGCTTCTTGCACTGGGGGATTTGCGGCCATCATTTCGTCGGCACACTGCTGTGTCCAGCCAGAGGTTCCATCGCTGAAGAATGTCGTTCCGGTTTCGTGTAGCGAGACATCACCGCAGGACTCGATGGTTTTCTCCATCGGAGTAGGTTGCGCCGCACCGGGCGCCTCGGTGAAGCCGATGACTTCTTCTTGCGGTTGATCCACGCCGATATCTTCGGCGCTTTCCTCGGCAGTGGGAAGGGTGGGGTGTGGGGCGTCTTCAGTAACGCTGGTGCTTGACGACGTCTCACTCGCAGGGGTGGATTCAACGTCGAGAGAGGAACAGCCGCTGAGCACAAAGAGCGCAGCGGCAAGACAGAGAAGTCGCTTCATTTCAGGTCCTTTGTTTATCTACCTCTATGGTAGTGACGGGTACCCTAGTTGCGCACAGGAATCACACAGTAGCTGGCCAGACTCTGGGGATAAGCTAGTGCCTCATGAAAAACGGCTTTTTACAGCGCGCTTTCCTTGCAATCCTCCTCGGCACTGCCGCCCCCGTTCCGGCTCATGCCCAGACCATGGAGACCTCCGCCGCGCAGGATCTCGGCATCAATGATCCTGACTGTAAGCCCACGGGTTCCGTCACTGAACCCGTTGTTTTATTGCACGGTACTTCGGCAAACTCGGCCGAGTGGAACGATCTCATCCCGAAGCTCAAGGACCAAGGGATGTGCGTGTGGGCCTTCGACTATGGCGCCGAGGACATTGCGTACCAAAATGCCTACGACTACATGAAGGGGATTGCGGATCTAGATTCTTCCGGGCGCGAGATCGCCGGGCATATTGAACACATCCGTGAGGTCACCGGAGCAAACAAAGTAAACCTCGTCGGTTTCTCCCAGGGCGGCCTGCACACCAAGACCTTCACACAACTCTACGGCTCAGCGGATGAAGTGAACCGCGTGGTCACCATCGGTGCGAACTTCCACGGGACGACGTGGGGCGGGCGGGCAACGCCCCTCAAGACGGCCGCAAAGATCGCGCCCGATGTGGTTGATTTCCTCGGCACCAGCGCTGGCATCGAGCAGTTGGAGGGCTCGGATTTTATGGAGAATCTCAACCAGCTTCCGGATACCGCGCCTGGTGTCACTTATACGTCCATCTACTCGCCGGCGGACAATACGGTGACACCGAATCAGACCTCTGAGCTCAGCGCTGTTCCGGGCGCGGACGTGGTCAATGTGGAATCGGCCCCAGTCGAACATGGAAATCTACCCCATGACCCGCGCGTGCACGAGCAGATTCTGTGGGGGCTCACGCGCTAGTGACACAAATCCAAGGGGCCATCGACGCGGAGGGCCGGTGCCGTCACTGGCACACGCTTGTCGACGTCATTGCGAACAAGTGCCACACCTGCGGCGGATGGTTCGCGTGTTCGCTTTGTCACGCGGAGCTGACCGACCATGAATTCGGACCCATGCCGAAAGACCAGCTCTGCGTCATGTGCGGGGCCTGCGGCCAAGCAATGACCTACGCCGAATATTCGGCATATAAATGCCCCGCGTGCGGGCACGCCTTCAATCCAGGCTGTGCGCTGCACGCGGGGACGTATTTCCGCTAGTCTTCTACGGCAAAAGCGGGGCCAGCGGGGTGCCCTCGACGAGGGTCTTCAGGTACGCCAGAATGTCCGGGACGTTGAAGGTGAAGTTGCCGATGGTCACCGGGAAGGTCGGAAAAGCGTTGTTCGATGGGGCGTTATTGCCGTTATTTGCCGGGGCACCACCACCGTTGTTGGCAGGGACAGTGTTGTTAGCTGGTGCAGTGTTCTGAGCAGGAGCAGTGTTGCCGCCGCCACCGTTCAGGCCGCAGCGAGCGATGGCCTCGTCGGCGCGGGCGACGGCGTCGCGGATCTCGGGACCACGCGGGTGGAAGTTGGCAGCAGCCAGCGCCTGGGACTTCTTGCTGTTGTAGTCAGACGGATTGGTGTAGTACTTGGTGGCCTGCTCACAGGAAATCTGGCCGGCAGGGACCTTGGCCAGGTAGTCATCCACCATGTCGGCGGATGCGGTAGGGGCGGACAGGCCGATGGCAGCAGCAACGGAGCAGAGGACAAGCTTATTTCTCATGCGCCACATTGTGCCACAGCTTTTACACGTTTGCGTTAGTGCTCGCTTCCTAAGAAACGATTTACCAGCGAAAAATACGCCTTCACAGTCAAATCCAAGTCTTCCAGGTAGAGGTGTTCGTCGTGGCTGTGCAGCTGCGAGTTTGCGCTGGCCATATCCCGATCCTCCGCATGCAGCGCGAAGCCATAGGCGTTGCCGCCGCGGCGACGCGCCACGCGCAGGTCGGAACCACCCGTCGCCAGCACCGGCAGCACCTCCTTATCCGGAAAAAATTCGTGGGCGGTCTCCTCGATGCAGCGCCACAGTTCAGTATCGGTGGAGGACTGTGTGGCGTCCTCCGTAATAAGGTGCTCGATCTCTACTTCGTCGGCCATATCGCCGAGGGCCTCACGCAGGAACTCGTCGAGCTCCTCCTGGGTCTGGCCAGGGAAGGGGCGGATATCCATCTCCAGGTAGGCGTGGGAAGGCAGCACGTTGATGGCGCCACCCGCGCGCAGGACAGTTTGGGCAATTGTCGTGTGCGAGAAGGCGTGAGCGTAGGCGGACAAACTACCGAACTTTTCATAGTCGGCCGCGGTAGCGGAGCCGTCGAGAAGCGCTGCCTCCGTTGCGGGGTCGAAGCGGAAGGTCTTGACGAATCCCTGCCACACCTCATCCGTGGCCACGGGTGGCTCGGCGGCGGCGATGCGGCGAGCAACCTCACCGATTTTGACGATGGCAAAGTCCTTCCCAAACGGCGTGGAGCCATGGCCGGCATCGCCGTGCACGTGCAGACGGCGCTGGCCCGCGCCCTTCTCACCGACGTTGAAGCCGAGCGCGCCGGGCAGGTGGCTGCCGCCGGTTTCCGAGAGGCAGTTGCGCACCGAGTAGGCCTCCGGGTGGTGCTTATCCATCCAGATGGAGCCCAAGCCGCCGCGGGCCTCCTCGTCGGCCATGCCGACAAAGGCCAGGGTGCCGCCGGGGTTGCCGCGCTGAGCGACATCGCGAGTCACCGCCGCCATCGTCGCCGTAATAAAGAGCATGTCCACCGCGCCGCGGCCGTAGAGCTTGCCATCTTCGATGACGGCGTCGAAAGGTGGCTTGGTCCACTTGGGCTCGTCGACGGGCACGACGTCGGTGTGGCCCATGAGCGTGAGCGGCTCCTTGTCCGGGTCACCCGGAACGGTCACCACGATGGTGACGCGGCCCGGGTGCGATTCATAGCGTTGAATCTCCACCGGGGTGCCTGCGAAAAACCGCTCCAACGTGTCGGCATTGCGGACCTCGTGGCCGGAATCCGGAGTGAGGTCATTGACGCAGGCATTGCGAATGAGCTGCTGAAGCAGTGCGAGGGTGTCGTCGTAGAGCGTGGAATCCATGGCCTAAAGGTAGCCCGGACTACATGAAACCGGCAGATTTACCACAACTTGAACGGTGTTCAAGTAATGTTTCCCGCATGAGCATCGTAGACATCGCACGCGAGAAGGCCCTGGAGCAGGGCATCGGCCTCAACGAAGAAGAACTCCTGCAGGTTCTCCAGATCCCGGATGAGCAGCTGGAAGAGATCGCGGACATCGCCCACAAGACCCGCCTCAAGTGGTGTGGTCCGGACGTGTCCGTGGAAGGCATCATCTCCATTAAGACCGGCGGCTGCCCGGAGGATTGCCACTTCTGCTCACAGTCGGGCCTGTTTGATTCTCCCGTACGCGCCGCGCGTCTCAACATTCCGGAGCTGGTGGAGGCCGCCAAGAAGACGGCCAAGACGGGTGCGACGGAGTTCTGCATCGTGGCAGCTGTGAAAGCCCCAGATGAGAACCTCCTGTCCCAGGTTGCCGAGGCCATTCCGGCCATCCTGGATGAAGTCGATATCGAAATCTCCCTCTCGCTCGGAACCCTGACCCGCGAGCAAGCGCAGCGCCTCAAGGACATGGGCGCCCAGCGCTATAACCACAACCTGGAGACCTCCAAGTCCTTCTTCCCCAACGTGGTCACCACGCATACCTGGGAGGAGCGCAAAGAGACCCTCGAGAATGTCCGTGCAGTCGGCATGGAAGTCTGCTCCGGCGGCATCATCGGAATGGGCGAATCACTAGAAGACCGCGCCGAATTCGCTTACCAGCTGGCCCAGATCGAGCCCTGCGAGGTGCCGATGAACTTCCTTGATCCCCGCCCGGGCACCCCGTTCGCGGATTACCCGCTGGTCCCGCTCGGTGAGGCGCTGCGCGCCGTGGCCGCATTCCGCCTGGCCATGCCGTCCGTGACCCTCCGTTTTGCAGGCGGCCGCGAGCTCTCCCTCGGTGACGACGGCACCGAAAAGGGCCTCCTCGGCGGCATCAACGCCATCATCGCCGGAAACTACC
Source organism: Corynebacterium sp. HMSC062E11 (assembly GCF_001811845.1). Taxonomy (NCBI): domain Bacteria; kingdom Bacillati; phylum Actinomycetota; class Actinomycetes; order Mycobacteriales; family Corynebacteriaceae; genus Corynebacterium; species Corynebacterium sp. HMSC062E11. Next base: position 53,557 of record NZ_KV806779.1, on the reverse strand, counting down.
TGACCACGCTGGGCAAGCAGATCGAGAAGGACGTCGACATGCTCGGCCGCATCGACCTGCCCATCAAGGCGCTCTAATGAACAGCTCGACGGAGCTGGCCGCTGCCGTACTCGCCGGCGAGGAGCCGCTGTTCCACCCCAACACTGGGAAACCACTAAGCGAGGAATTCACCCTGCACCCGGCAGCCGCGGCCGGCCTGGACGTCCCGCGCTATTGCCAGCTGTGCGGGCGCCGCATGGTGGTGCAGGTGCGCCCGGACGGCTGGAACGCGCGCTGCTCGCGCCATGGCGAGCTCGACTCGGACTATCTCTATGAGGAGGTACTTCCGTAAGCTGGGGCACCATGGATCCCGCTGTTGCCCACGCCCATCGGTCTGCGCTGCGCTCGATTTCCCGCGTCGTCTCAGAGATTGCGACCCCGACGCCTCCACAACAAGCGTTGAACGCCGTCGCCGAGCAACTACGCCGCGGCAACGTCATGGTCCTCACGGGAGCAGGTGTATCTACAGAATCAGGCGTGCCGGATTACCGCGGCCCGAACGGCTCCCTCAGCCGGCACCGCCCCATGACCTACCAGGAGTTCCTGCACGACCCGCAGGCCTCCCACCGCTACTGGGCCCGCGCCTTTGTGGGCTGGCGGGTCATGCAGGCCGCACACCCCAACCGCACGCACTACGCTTTGGTCGAGCTCGAGCGCGCCGGGCTTCTCACGGGCGTTGTCACGCAGAACGTTGATGGCCTGCACGAGGAAGCTGGGCAGCGCAACCTCATCGCCCTGCATGGGGATATGCAGCACGTCGTGTGCTTGAGCTGCGGGTACGAAGAAGCACGCGCGGACTACGACGCCCGCGCGGCCACAGCCAACCCGGAATTCCTCCAACGCTGGGCAGTCAACAAAGCGGACGTGAACCCCGACGGCGACGTCGCCCTCAGCGAGGAAGCAGTGGAAGAATTCGTCATGCCCGGCTGCGTGCAGTGCGGCTCGCAGCGCCTGAAGCCAGACGTAGTCTATTTCGGTGAGCCAGTGCCTACCTACAAAAAGGACGCCGCCTATGCGATGGTCAACGCGGCGGACTCGGTGCTCGTTGCCGGTTCTTCGTTGGCGGTCATGAGCGGCTTTCGGTTCGTCCTAGAGGCCAAGAAACAAGGCAAGCGCGTGGCCACCATCAATGGAGGGCCGGGACGCGCCGACGATCGCGTCGACACCCTGTGGCGCACCCAGGTGGGCCCGGCTTTCGACGCGATCCTGGATGAGCTAGAACTCTAAAGCTGCTCCAGTTCTTCGAGCACCACGTGGCATACCCGCTTGTCCAAGGGCATGTCTTCGTGGCGGATTATCGCGCGGCGCTCGATGTCCTGAATATAGATATTTCGTACCTGCTGGCCGTTGAGGAAGCAGGTGTTGGGTGGAACCACGACGGCATCGGAGCGCGTGGCGATGCACGTATAGCTCACACCGGGTTCGACCTCACTGTCGCGGTTCGTTGCCTCCACGACCTCGCTGCCGACTACTTGCTGCATGCCGGCGGGGCCAAACCAGCCGTCGATAAGCGTGCGCACGACCTCCTCCTGGCGCTCGCCACGGAAGAGGGGGCTGGCAATTCCGCCCTGGGTCGTTCCGTGGTTGGGCGCACTGATGCAGACGACGTGCCGTACAAACCCCGCGCTATCGTGCATGCGCATCCAATAGCGAGCCAGCAATCCGCCCTGGGAATGCCCCACGAGGATCACCTTTTCCGCGCCGGTGACGGCAAGGACGGCGTTGATGTAGGCGTCGAGCTGCCGGGCGGATTCCTGCAGGGGAGCGGTGGCGCGGGTCCCGTAGTCAGGGGCGAAGGTGGCCCAGCCAGCGGCGCGGAGCATGTCTGCGAGGACTTGCCAGACGCCTTTGCTGTCGCAGGTTCCGTGGATCAAAATAACCGGCCAGGGTCGTTCGGCGGTGGGGCGCGCGGACCAGTCGTCTTCGCACACGCCTCGCGTCCGCCTGCGGGCACCGAGGGGGAGTGTGGTCATGGGATTGCAGTTTACCCTTGACGCCCCTCCAACTTTTTTACTAAGCTAAGGCTTGCCTAATACGGGCCGGGCGGTGAGCTCCACACCGCACGCGTTACCGGATTAGTCATGGGGATAGAGCCCGCCGCCTCACCGCGGCGGGCTTCTTTCATGGATACACTCGCGAGCATGACCGACCTGCAGCATGTCCACTCCGTCAATGAAGCGATTTCCCGCCTCAGCGAGCTCTATGACAGTTCTTGCGAGCTGGCACGTCACGCTCTCGCCTCGGGGGACCACGACGCCTACCGCCACGTGGTCTACCCGAAGATCACCGTGGATATCCGCCAATGGACACCCATCGACCGCTCTGAGCCCTTCGGCTACGTGGACCAAGAGGGCCGCTACTCGGCAGTGATATCAAAACCATGGCTGATTCGTAGTTACCTCACGGAGCAGCTCACGCGGCTCACCAATAACTACCCCTGCGATATCTACGTCGGTCAATCGGATGAGCGCATCCCGCCGGAATATATCCGGGGGATTACAGAAATTCCCCAGGACCGCGGCGATATACCCCGGCCCACCCTCGATGCGGTTCATGACGGGATCGTTGACGGCGCGTGGAAGGCCTTTCACGGGAAAGAAAAGCCGCTGTTCCACTTCGGCCCGCAGCGCTTCGACATCGCCTGTGCTCGCATCGAGCACTACACCGGCATCGAGGTGGACACCGTGCAGAAGTACATCCTGTTCACCAACTACGCCATGCACACCACCGAGTTCGTCAAGTTCGGCCTGCGCGAACTCTCACGTGAGGATTCACGCTACACCGCGCTCGTGCTGCCCACGGGGGAGACCATCCACTCCAATGACGCGGTGCTTCTCGACGTCGACGAGCTCACCCTCACCTCCCGCTACCAGATGCCCCGTTTTGATCTCATCACCGCCGGCGGAGATGGCATCACCATGATCAACATTGGCGTGGGCCCCTCTAACGCCAAGACCATCACAGATTGCCTGGCGGTGCTGCGCCCGGAGGCCTGGATCATGATCGGCCACTGCGCAGGGCTCGATGGCCGCATGCGCATCGGCGACCTCATCCTGGGCAACGCCTACCAGCGCGAGGACCACATCCTCGATGGCACCGTCACCACCAGCAACCCGATTCCCGCCATTCCAGAAATCCAGCGCATGCTGGAGGCCGCCGTCGAAGAGGTATACGGGAAAGACAATTCGCTCATGCGCACCGGCACGGTGCTCTCCACCGATGACCGCAACTGGGAGTGGCGCACCTCCCGGGACTTGTGGGAATGGCTGCGCCACTCCACCGCGGTGGCCGTGGACATGGAATCCTGCACCCTCGCTGCCAACGGCTACCGCTACCGCATCCCGTATGGCACTCTGCTGTCGGTGTCCGATCTGCCTTTGCACGCCGTGCCCAAGCTTCCTGCCCAAGCGCAGGCCTTTTACTCGAACTCGAAGGAAGCCCACGTCATGTGTGCGGTGCGCGCGGTGGAGGCGTTGGCGGAGAATCCGGAGCGGCTGCGCACCCGCAAACTGCGCCGAACGGTGGCAGAGGTTCCGTTCCGCTGAGGTAGATGATTAGACTGAGGGAAATGCACAATCTGGCGAAGGAGACCTAGACGATGAGCACCCCGGAGTGGTGGAACCCGGAACGCGAGAACCTGACGTGGGAGGTCTTCGGTGAGGCCAGCCGCTACCTTTCGCAACAAATCGTGGATTCGGGCTGGTTCCCGGATCTCATCGTGGGCGTGGCCCGCGGAGGCCTGATCCCTGCAGGCGCTATTGGTTATGCTATCGGCGTCAAAGAAATGGGCGCTATCAATGTGGAGTTCTACACCGATATCGGTGAGACCCTGCCGGAGCCGATTCTCCTTAACCCGCAGCTGGATACGGATTCGCTCAAGGACAAGAAGGTCCTCGTCGTCGATGACGTAGCGGATTCCGGCAAGACCCTCGACCTCGTGGTCAACCTGCTCGAGCAGACCGCCTCCGAGGTCAAGTCCGCCGTCATCTACACCAAGCCGACCACCATTTTTGAGCCGGACTTCTCGTGGAAGAAGACCGACCAGTGGATCAACTTTGCCTGGTCGGTCCTGCCGGTCATCACCCGCGATGGTTCCTTCAAAGACGGCCACTAATGTCTGACCGTTCCGCCGGTTCTTTCCGCGCGGCCTTCAGCTCGCCCGCCCGCTTCCGCAAGGAGATGTTTGGCGGGCTTGCTGTTGCGCTGGCCCTCATCCCTGAAGTCTTAAGTTTCTCCATCCTCGCCGGGCTCGACCCCAAGGTGGGGCTCTTCGCCTCCGTCATCATGGCGATGTCCATCGCCATCACTGGCGGGCGCCCAGCCATGATCTCCGCCGCGGCGGGCTCTGTCGCCGTGGTCATCGCACCCCTGGCCCACGAGCATGGCCTGCAGTACGTGCTCCTGACCATCTGGATGGCGGGCATCCTGCAAGTAGTGATGGCAATGCTGGGCGTCGCCAAGCTCATGCGTTTCATCCCCCGCAGCGTCATGCTGGGTTTCGTCAACGCGCTGGGCATCCTCATGTTCACCGCGCAGCTGGGTCACCTGTGGCAGGTGCCGTGGCTGGTCTATCCTCTCGTTGCTCTGGGCCTCGTCATCATGGTGGTGTGGCCGCGAATCACCACGGTGATCCCCGCGCCCCTCGTGGCGATTGTGGTTGTCACCATGTTGACTGTGATTTTCGGCTGGGAGGTTCCCGACGTCGCGGATCAGGGCGAGCTGCCGACCTCCCTGCCCGGTTTCGTCATTCCAGACGTGCCGTTTAGCCGCGAGACCTTCCTCCTCTGCCTGCCTTATGCATTGGGCGTGGCACTCGTCGGACTCATGGAATCCCTGCTCACCGCCAAGCTTGTCGACGACCTCACGGATACCCACTCCGATAAAACGCGCGAATCCGTGGGCCAGGGCATCGGCAACATGCTCGCCGCTGCCATCGGCGGCATGGGCGTGTGCGCGATGATTGGCCAGACCATGATTAACGTCAAGGAATCGCAGGCACGCACGCGCTTGTCGACGTTCCTCGCCGGCGTCTTCCTCCTTATCCTCATCCTCGTGTTGGGGGACACCGTAGGGAAAATCCCCATGGCTGCTCTTGTGGCGGTCATGTTTATGGTGTCCTTCCACACCGTGGATTGGCGCTCGGTGCGCACGATTCACCGCATGCCTCTGAGCGAAACCCTCGTCATGCTGGTGACGGTGATTGGCACCTTGGCCACGAATAACCTGGCGGTCGGTGTGATCCTCGGTGTGCTCACTGCCTCGGTGGCCTTTGCACGCCGCGTCGCCCACCTCGTGTCGGTGGAGCTAGAGGGCAACGTCTACACTGTGCGCGGCCAGCTCTTCTTCGCCTCCTCGAACGATCTGGTCTACGCCTTCGATTACACCCTGCCGGTGGAGAAGGTCATCGTGGATTTCTCAGAGGCCGATATTTGGGATGCCTCAACCGTGGCGGTGCTCCAGGCTGTGGAAAGCAAGTACGCAAGCCGTGGAATAGCGGTGGAATTCCGGGGCCTTGATGGTGTTAGCCTCGCGCGTTACCAGCGGATCTCAGATTTGGGTTAGGTAAACCTACCAGAAAAAGTGTTATGACGTGCGAGTTTGCTTAAGATCACCTTGCTAGCGCGCCCGATTTTTTTCTGTATTGTGGGAACAACACACGAAAGGAATAACTCTTATGGATGAGAAACTGCAAACGCTCCTCAACGCCCAGGTCAATAATGAGCACGGCGCAGCCCTGATTTACACTCAGCTGGCCTACGAGATGGACAACCTGTCCTTCCCAGGCATGCGCGATTGGTTCTTCAAGCAGGCAGAGGAAGAGCGCGAGCACGCACAGAAGTTCGCCGAGCACCTGTTGGACCGCGGCTACCGCGTCGAGCTGGAGGATATCCAGGTCGGCTCCGTCAAGGCCGCCACCCCGCTCGATGCTTTTGAGGCATCCCTCGCGCATGAGCAGAAGGTCTCGGAGCAGATCCGAGAGATCGCCCGCACCGCAGATGCGGCTGGGGACCTGGATTCCCGTGGTCTCATCAACTGGTTCCTCGAGGAGCAGGTTGAGGAAGAGTCCTCCGTGTCTGAGATCATTGACCAGCTCAAGCTGGTGGGCAATGACGGTTCTGGCCTGCTGCGCGTCGATGGCTCGCTGGCGCAACGGTAACGAAGCCATATAGTTTGCGCGGATTCTCCCACGGCCCCCTGCGGTTGGTGGGAGAATTTTTTTATGACTACAACGCGCCTCATGCTCATCTGCGGTGCCCTTGCCGGGCTAGCGATTGCATTGGTCGGTGGCATGTGGCTGGCGGCAACCAACATGGCTCTGGGAACCTTTTTCTTCGCCCTCGCGGTGATGCTCGGCCCGTTTGCCGGGCTTGCCCTCTTATTGTGCGCCGCCGCGGCGGCGACGGCGCTGAGCCGCTCCCTGTTTAGCGTGGGCGGGCTATTCCTCGTGGGGGCAACCTCGACGCTGTTGGCACATGGCACACTATCGCTTCCGCTTTTCGTAGCGGGCACGCTGACTGGCGCTCTTGCGGTCTGGCTACACTGGGCGCATGGCCACTTTGCTCTTCGACCTCTACGGCGTGCTCATGCGGTCAGCTACGCCCGCCGGGAACGCTGAGCTGGAGGATTACCTCCGTCCCGACAATGTAGAGCACTTTTGGTCTCTTTATGAGGAGTTTCGCCCTGCATATGACGCTGGGCACCTGAGCGATGCGCAATATTGGGGCCGCATTCGCGCGCTGGCCGGTCTTGCTCCTTTTGATGTCAGCCACGCCATCGAATTGGACACCGAGCACCTGCTGGTAGCCGACGAAGAAATGGTTCGTGCGGTCCTAGGGTTTATTGGCCAGGGCCATAGTGTTGGCATCCTGGCGAATGTGCCGGCGGCATTGGGAACCAGGATCCGCCAGACGCAGCCCTGGCTGGAAGAATGCGCCGCCGTGACGCTGAGCTGCGATATAGGGGTGGCCAAGCCGGATCCGGAAGCCTACCTCGTGGCCGTGGATGCCCTCGGGGCCCAGGCCAAGGACACCCACTTCTTCGACGATCGGCCGGACTTCGTCGCCGGCGCCCAGCACCTTGGGCTCAAAGCCCACCTTTTTACGGGAATTACTTCAATCCCCTTTTAGGCAGCTTTGGCCTCGCGGCCGAGATCGAGCGGCACGCGCAGCAGCGGGTCCAGCGCCACAGCGCGGGTGCAGGCGCGAACAATCTCGGTGTGCGAGGGAATCATGCGCAGCTCCACCGGGTGGTCGGTGGCCTGGCGTACAGCGGAAGCAAAGAGCTTCGGCGCTGCCGGATCATCTGAGAAGGCTCCGCCGGCTACCACGAGGGTGTCAGGTTTGTACTCAGCCAAAAGCTCAGCGGCGGTGGCGCCGAGGGAGCGTGCGCGGTCGTCGAGAAGCGCTCGCGTCTCATCGTCAGCGTTCGCAACCACGTCTGGGAAAGACTCCTCACCTGTCACATCGAGCACCGCCTGCGTAGCGAGAGAGTCAGGGTCATCGATGTTGAGCTGCACGATCTCATCGCCAACTGTGAGCGCAGTACCAACGGAGTCATCCGCGTAGAGCACCATGACGGGCTTCTCCGCTCCCATCTCCGTCGACTGCGTCTCTGAGCCGAGGATCGCCGGGATGACGGAAGACACAACTACTGGAACGCCGAACTGATACTCCAGGCGGCTGGCGATGTCCATTTCGTCCCACCCCAGGTTGTGGGCGGTGATGCGCCCGGCCTCGTTGACGCTGCCGGAGGTGGTCACGCCGACTGACACCAAGCGGCGATCCAGGCCGGCCATGAGGCGATTAACGCCAGCGATGATGTGCTCGATGACGTCACTCGCGCTCAGGCGAGAAACCGGTGTAGCCACGTCTTCCTCGCGGAGCGTGCGTCCCTGCGTGTCAAAGAAGGCGATGTGGGTAAAGGCGGTACCGACGGCAATGCCGGCCAGCATCCAGTCATTATCCGCTACCTCCAGGGGCACTGTGGGGCGCCCGCGACCGCGGGACTGCGTCAAATCCGTGCGTTGGCGGATCAGTCCAGCACCCAAAAGCGCGGCGGTGGCGCGGGTGATTGTGGGCTGGGAGAGTCCCGTGGCTTCGACAAGCTCACTGCGGGTGACAACGGGGTTGAGTCGAATGATGTGGAGGCACTTCGCCGCTGGGGTGCGGGGGCGCGTGAACACGGGACCGGATTTAATCATGGCGTCAAGTATAAATTCACCAGACCGCATTGTCTAATAGAAATTAGGATTCAGTAGACATCATGGTCTAGAAATGCGCCTGCGATAGAGTGATACCCATGGATTCTGTTGCTGTGTACTGCGGCTCCGCCGCCGGAAACTCTGAGGCCTATAGCCACGCCGCGCACCATTTGGGGGAGGAGCTCGCGCGCCGAAACCTCACCCTGGTCTATGGCGGTGGTGACGTAGGCCTGATGGGTATCGTTGCGGACTCCTGCCTTGCGGCCGGCGGAACCGTCATTGGAGTAATCCCGCGCCAGCTCGTCGATTACGAGCTTTCCCACCAGCGGGTAACCCAGCTCGAGGTGGTCGACACCATGGCCCAGCGCAAGACGCGCATGGAGGAGCTCGCCGATGCCTTCGTGTGCCTGCCGGGTGGCGTGGGGACCTTGGAGGAGCTCACCGAGGTCCTCACCTTGCAGCAGTTGGGGAACATCGATGGCCCGGTGGGACTCGTAGACGTGAACGGCTACTGGCAGCCGTTTACAAAAATGTACTCCGCAATGGTGCAGGAGGGGTTTGTTCAAAAACGCTTCCTCGATGCGCTCGTGGTCAATGCCGATCCAGCTGAAGTGCTGAACGAATTCGCATCCTGGGTGAGCCCGGGTAGCAAGTGGAGCAACAATTAGCTAACAACCTGGTAAATAAGGCGGCACCAGGTTGGCCCAAACCCCCGGAGCTTCGTTAGACTTCGCCCTTATGAGTTTTGACCAGAACGCAGAGCGCCAGCCTTCGCTGCTGGACGCGTCGTGCGATAACTTCGTCCACGACCTCGCGCAGCTCACGCCCACCGATGCCACCGCGTGGGGAATCCCCGGCTTCGATGGGGAGCTGGAGGATTTCTCCCCGGAGTACTACTCCTCCGTGGCGGATCGCACCCGTGAGATGATGGCGGATCTCGATGCGCTCGATGACACCACCGACGAATCCGACGATGACGACGATTTCGACGAGGTGGACTACGTCACCGCCGCCGTCCTGCGCGACCGTCTCTGCCTGGATCTTGACCTGCACCATGCTGGTGAGGACATCCGTTGTCTTAACAACATTGCCTCGCCGGTGCAGACCATCCGCGACACCCTGATGCTCATGCCGAAGGACACTCCGGAACAGCTTGATGCATTGCGTTCGCGCCTGTCGAAGGTGCCGGCATCCCTCAGCGGCTACAAGGAGTCCCTCACCGAGGCGGCGTCGCGTGGCATGGTGGCGCCCCAACGCCAGATCTCGGAAGTATTCGTGCAGAGTGAGCGGCTTGCCGACGCCGGCTCCATGCTCGAGGATCTCGGCGTCGAGGGCCCCGAGGTGGACGCCGCCAAGGAAGCCTTCGGTGAATTCGCCGATTGGCTCTCCAACGAGCTGCAGCCGCAGGCCCCATCCCAGGACGCGGTGGGACGCGAGCGCTACGAGCGCTTTTCCAAGCTTTTCGTCGGTGACACCGTGGACCTCGACGAAGCCTATGAGTGGGGCCTGGACCAGGTGCGCTCCATCAAGGCGGAGCAAGAAAAAATCGCCCACGAGCTCTATGGCTCCGACGTGACGGTCCGCGCCGCGATGCGCAAGCTCAACGAGGAGGAGCGCTACCAGCTCCACGGCACCGACGCGCTGGTGGAGTGGATGCAGTCCACTGCGGACCGCGTCATCAAGGACCTCGATGGCACCGCCTTCGACATTCCGGAGGCCGCTAAAGAGATCGAGTGCTGCATCGACCCGGCAGGCACCGGCGGCATCTTCTACACCTCGCCGTCTGATGACTTCTCCCGACCCGGCCGCATGTGGTGGTCCGTGCCGGCTGGTCAGGAGCTTTTCCACACCTGGCAGGAGCTCACAACCGTCCACCATGAGGGCGCGCCGGGCCACCACCTGCAGATTGGTGCGGCGCTGACGCAGCCGGATCTTAACCTCTGGCGCCGTGCGGTGACGTGGAACTCCGGCCACGGCGAAGGCTGGGCCCTGTACGCGGAAGCGCTCATGGCGGAGCTGGGCTACATGGATGATCCGGGCTTCCGCATGGGGCTTCTCGACGCCCAACGTTTCCGCGCCGCCCGCGTCGTGGTGGACATCGGACTCCACTTGGGTAAGCCCTTGCCGGACTGCACCGCGTCTGGTGTCTGGGACAAGTCCCACGTCAAGACCTTCATGCGTGAGAACACCGCGATGGATGACGCGAACCTTTCCTTCGAGGTCACCCGTTACCTGGGCTGGCCGGGCCAGGCACCGTCTTATGCCTTGGGCCAGCGCCTGTGGCAGCAGACCCGCGACGCCGCAGTTGAACAAGGGATGGACGTACGTGACTTCCACTCCCAGGCGTTGGCCCTAGGCTCGGTGCCGATGTCGATCCTGCGTGAGACAATTCTGGACTAAAAACCCAGGTCGCTTCTTAGACTCTTGGATTTATCCACACCTCACTCTTGGATTTATCCACTAGTGACTCTGTGATTTATCCACTTGTCGAGCTAACATGCATGGTATGTACCTGCCCCGAATCGTTGATGCAGAAGTCGAGAGAGGGCTCCGTGTTTCGGGAGCCCTCTTCCTCAAAGGCCCCCGTGCAAGTGGGAAAACATCAACAGCACGCCAATTCGCAAAGTCCGTCATTCAACTTGACCGTGACTCCCCAGAAGCAAACCTTGCGCGCATGCAACCGGCTTTGGGGCTTCAAGGGGCGCGGCCGCGGCTTATTGATGAGTGGCAGGTTGTCCCTGCTATCTGGAATGAAGTGCGCCATGCAGTTGATGACTCACCGGAGAAAGGACAGTTTCTCCTTACAGGCTCCTCCACACCCAATGACGATGCCATCAGGCATTCGGGCGCAGGCCGTATTCGTTCTATTCAATTGCGCACGTTGAGTTTGGCAGAGCGAGAACTTGCTGCTGAGCGGGTATCACTGGGCGCCATCATTGCTGGCAATCAAGATCCTACAGCTGGGACGGACGCCACCGTGGCGGATTATGCCCGCTGGATCGTTGCTGGTGGTTTTCCGGAATTCTTTGACCTTGATCCGCTCGACGCGCAGGAAGGGATGGAGTCCTACCTCACGGAGATGAGCGAGCACGACTACCCGGAGCTTGGCGGACCGCGCCGCGATCCGCGCCGCTTCCAGTCTTTCCTTCATGCCTATGCCGGACTAGTTGCCCAGCCGGCCACCGCTGCAGCGATTCGTAAACGCATAGGAGAACTCAGCAGCGCTACCTCGACACCAGCCGCAGAAACTGTGAACGTCATTCACGATTTTGCTACTCGCCTCTTCCTTATTGAGGATCAACCAGCTTGGTCACCGCGTACGAGGTCGAAGACTTCCATGGTCCAAATGCCTAAACGCCAGCTTGCCGATCCTGGTTTGGCTGCTGCTTTGTTGGGAACGGGTCCAGATAAACTGCTTGGAGATTTAGAGACATTAGGCATCCTCTTCGAGGCGCAACTTGTGCACGATCTGCGCGTCTATGCGCAGGCACTGCGTGCGCGCGGAGTATTCCACCTGAGGGATATGAAGGGGCGCGAAGAAATTGATGCAGTAGTGGAGCTTCGAGATGGTTCGTGGGTGGGATTTGAGGCGAAACTTTCGCACAACGAGGTCGATGCAGCGGCAGCACACCTTAAGCACGTAGCCGCTAAGCTTTCTTCGCCTCCAGCAGCGCTGATAGTTGTGATTCCCAGCGGTCCAGCTTTCCAACGTCCGGATGGGGTCTGGGTGGTACCACTAGCGGCGCTTGCGGAATAGCCCCAGAATCTGCGGCAGGTAGCCGGCGATGACCAGCACGATGATGAGTCGGATAATCTGCACGGCCACCACGGCGGGACCCGCCCCTCCTTCTGCGGACAGCGCGAGAACCGTCTCCAGCGCGCCGGGCGAGGTGGCGAGGTAAGCCTCAAAGTAGGTGATGTCCAGCCATGCGGTCAATGGCAGGGCGGTCAGCGCACACACGCCGATGACCACGACAATGAAGAGGATCGTCGCGGGTAGCTGCTTGGCGAAGGCCCGCAAGGCCGGCACGGAAAGCCCGCCACCGCAGACCCAGCCGATGGACATGAATGCCATGATCTTGAACACGTAGAGCGGCTCCAAGGTGTGGCCGGCTGGGATAACCTGCGCGACAAGCACCGTTAAGATAAGCGGACCTAGCACCGCAGCCGCAGGCAAACGCACGAGCTTGCCTAGCTTCTCACCAACCACGGCGATAGCGAGGGTCAGCAGCACAATCCACCACGTGACCTCGCCGTCAACGCTCATGTCGACGCCTTCGCCCGCAGGAGCATCTAACAAAGAAACCACCAAAGGGAGCGATACCGACACTGCCAGAAGGCGCAGATATTGCGTCAGCGCCACGTAGCGGTAGTCCGCACCCAGCTCGCTAGCCAGCGCGGGCATGAGCGAGGCTCCACCGGGCAGCATGGATAAAATGCCCGTCTCCCAGGAAATATCCTTCGGCTGTGAGCGGTGTAGCAGAACACCGCCGGCGACACCGATAAGCACGGTGATAAGGGACATCGTCACCGCAGCCGGCACAAAGCCAATCAGGGTGGAGGCAGGCACAAGAGTCAGCGGTATGCCCGCCATCATTCCGATGAAACCGCGAGCGACAGCATAGAAGCGATCGTTGACGGAAAGCTCCTTGCCCGTCGTCAGTGCCATGGCGCCGGAGACCACGATGGCGCCCAGAATCCAGGCGGCGGGCACGTGCAGGTAGCTGAATACTGCCCCGAGAGCCACAGATCCCGGGGCAACGATGGCCCACCTTGCACGCACAGACATGCAATCGAGTTTAATGATGGTCATGGGCTTTGGATTGAGTGGTTGGGCGATTCTCACTATTGGAGCTGCCGTGGCCGGATGGATCGACGCCGTTATTGGTGGCGGCGGCCTCGTCCTTATTCCCCTCATTCTGGCGGTTGCACCCCAGCTTGCTCCCGCCACCGCGCTGGCCACGAACAAGGTGGCGGCGGTATCTGGTACAGCGTCCGCGGCCATTACGCTCGTCAGGAAAGTCCGCCCGCCGAAGGGCGAGCTCATCCGTATGGGTCTTATCGCCCTCCTATGCTCCGGGCTCGGCGCTGCAGCAGCCGCACTCATGGACAAGGACGTCATGCGGCCGGTCATCATCGTGCTTATGGTGGCAGTCGGCCTCTTCGTGGCCTTTCGCCCAGACTTCGGCAGTGGCGAAGGAGACGGTATCCGCGGCGGCTGGCGCACGTGGGCCGGGTTAGCCGCCGTGGCGGCCATTGCCTTCTACGACGGCATCTTTGGCCCCGGCACCGGTATGTTCCTCATCATGGCCTTCACTGCCATCTTTTCCCAGAACTTCCTTACCTCTGCCGCGATGTCCAAGGTGGTCAACACGTGCACCAATGTCGGCGCGCTCGTGGTCTTCATCGTGGGCGGGCACGTGGTATGGGGCCTAGCACTTGTTCTCGCAGCGGCAAATATCATTGGTGCGCAGCTGGGCGCGCGAACAGTGCTCGGCGGCGGTGCGAAGCTCATCCGTTATGCGCTGCTCACTCTCGTCGTGGTGATGAGCGTGTACCTGGCCTGGCAGCAGTGGGGTTAAATCCTGTTCTTCGTCTTTGCGGTGGCCACCGCATTCCACGGGTCCTCGGGCCACGGGTGTTTGGGATAGCGCCCGCGCATGTCGGCGCGCACCCCGGCATAGGGCCCGGACCAGAAGCTGGCCAAGTCATCGGTCACAGCAAGCGGCCGCCCGGCGGGAGACAGTAGATGGAATTGCACGCGGTGGCCGCAGTATTCGGGGGACTCCGCTAAACCAAAACACTCCTGCAACTTGATGGAAACCACCGGGCGCTCGCCGGACCAATCAATCTTTGCATCACGCCCGGACGGCACCGGCAAACGCTCCGGCGCGAGCTCGTCCAAGCGGCTGGCTTCGGGCCACGGCAGCAATCGTTGCAGCGCCGGATACATGTCTGGGCGCCCGCCAATCGCCAACTCATGCAGCTCCGGATCCAGCCACTCAAGGTTGGCATTGTCGATATCTGGCCAGGGCTCTCCGTAGGCCCGATACAGATGCCGCAGACGTTCCCGCAGGTTCTGGGCCTTCTCGCTGAAGTGGAACAAGCTTAAGCCCTGTCCGGACCTGCGCAATGCCTCCACCGCCTCATCGCCGGTGACCTTTACTGGCGTCTCCGACAACACGATGGCACCTGCCGCACGCACGCGCACGCCGCGGACCTTGGAGCCGTCGAGAAACGCTCGCGTCTCCTCCGTGACGCCGACGATCTCGAGCGCATCCTTGTCCGCGATAGCCACTGCTTCACGAATGACGGCGTTACCGGATTGCGCCAACGACACCTCAGCCACCGCCAACCAGTCAGCTCCCTGTTCACCGTTGAGTAGCCGCGCGCGGGTACCGCTCGCTAACAAGTACTCCTTGTCACCCACGCGCTTAGCCACGAACTCTGGGAAAGCGGTAGCGACCACCACGCCTGGGTCCACCGGCCCGTTGTTGGGCACCAAGCGGGCAAGCCGCTTCGGGTCCGAATCATCCAGACGAGCAATCGTGCATGCTGCCCCCGCACCGTACTTCAACAGTGCCGCGCCCCATCGCGGGTGCACCGGCAAAAGCGCCAACTCTTCAGTGGCATGAAGCAGATCTAGGGTGCGGTGGGCGTCGGCAAGCGCAGCCTTCGGCGGTTGATCAAGTAACGGAAAGTCTGATCCCGCGCCCCAACAGTCCATGAACAGCGCCGCCTGCGTGAGGTCGGCGGAAAGGATTTCTGGAATCACGTGCGGAGAAAAGTGCTGGTAATCCTCCTGCGAATAGCAACGGACGACGGTACCCGGCGCCTCACGCCCGGCACGTCCGGCGCGTTGGTCGGCGCTGCTTTTCGACGTCGACACTGTCACCAACCCACTCATCCCGCGCTGCGCATCCCGCTTGGGAACGCGGGACAATCCAGCATCGATGACGGTGCGCACGCCCGGCACGGTCAGCGAGGACTCCGCAATAGACGTCGCCACCACGATGCGCTGTTCTCGCGTATACAGGGCCGCGTCCTGCTCCTGCGTGGTTTGGCGGCCGTGGAGCGGAAAAACGTTGTGGCCGCTCAATGCATCACACACCAGGTTGACCTCGCGCACGCCGGGAACAAAGACCAGCGTGGACTCGTGCTGCCGCGCGGCAACCTTGGCCACGCCTTTCCAAAACTCCCGATCGCCCGCGGCACGTCCCGGAATCGGTTCATAGGAAATGTCGAGCGGGTACGTCACTGCCTCAGTGGAATGGATCGGCGCCCCTCCCATGAGCTGGGAGAAGCGGGAGGCGTCGACAGTCGCGGACATGGCAATGACCCGGAAATCATCGCGGAGCTGCGCCAACTCCAAGCACATGCCCAGCACCAAATCGGTATCGAGCTGGCGTTCATGCACCTCGTCGATGGCTACGGCATCAACACCAGTGAGTTCCGGATCCCGCAACAGTCGGCGCAACAGCACGCCGGGGGTAACAAACTCGACGTCCTGACCTTTGCGGGAATCACCGCGCACCGCATAGCCGATGCGCTGGCCTGACAACTCTTGAAGGCGGTTTGCCGCCGCACGCACAGCTACTCGGCGCGGCGCGGTGACGAGAACCTTGCCCTCTACTTGGTTAGCCAGCGCCGGCGGAACGAGCGTGGTCTTACCCGTGCCGGGCGGGGCCTGGACGACGACGTGACCGGCGGACGGAAGCGAATCAATAGTCTCTAGGACGGGGAGTCCTTTGCCGATCGCCTTGAGATCAAACATCGAGATCTTGGCGCTCCCACCTATCTTCGTTGTCCTCCAGCTTGCGCACCACACGTCCCGGTGAGCCCAAGACCAGCGAGTTATCCGGGATATCCTTAGTCACCAGCGTGCCCGCTCCCACGACGCAGTTCTTGCCCACGGTCACGCCCGGCAACACAGTGACATTGGCGCCGAACCACGTGTTATCGCCGACGCTGATAGGCTTCGCAATCTCCCAACCGTTTGCTCGCATCTCATGATCGTTGACAGGATGCCCCACGGTAATAAGCGAGCAGTTCGGACCGATCATGACGTGATTTCCGAGGGTTACAGGCGCCTGCGCCAGGATCGTCGCACCAAAGTTGATGAAGACGCCCTTTCCGATGGTCACATTGCAGCCATACTCCAAGTTGAGCGGGACGTGCAGCCCGGGAACCTCGGACTCGGGCGAAAGCAGCTCTCGCAAGATCTCCTTCGCGCGCTCTGGGTTGGTGTTGTGCAGCTCATTGAGCTCCTTGACCAGCAGGAAGCCGCGTCGATGTTCGGCGCTGACCTCCTCGTTGACACCGGGCATGAACCACTGCCCGCTGGTCATGCGCTCAAAGGATCCTTCGTCTGGGTGATGCATGTCAGCCATCCTATTCCCTCGTCTTAGTCTCGAGTCAGAACATCGAGAGCGGCACGGTGAAGGAAAACCTTGGAGCGGCCTTGTTGGATTTCTTCGAGGATTCCTAAATCTACGAGATGTGCCAGCCACGCGCTGGCAGTTTGGCGTTTGACGAAGCCCATCTCTACCACGTCAGTAATGCGTACATAGGGCTTGATAAGAATGAGCTCGGCCATCTCGAGGGGATGGTTAATCACGCCCGCAGAACGTATTCGTTGCGCAGTGTTTTCCTGGATAGCCCGAAGCTGGGTAATCATCGAGGAGGCGTCGGCAGCCGCTGCGTGAACGCCGCGGATCATAAAGAGAAGCCAGTCTTGCCATGCTCCCTTGGCTGTAACAGCGTTGAGATAGCGATAGTAGTCTGCTTTGTTGTCGACGATATACCCGGACAGGTATAAAACCGGCAGCTCAAGAAGATCTTCTTGAATGAGGTAGAGGACGTTAAGGATTCGTCCAGTGCGCCCATTGCCATCGTAGAAAGGATGGATTGCTTCAAATTGATAGTGAAGCAGTGCCATCTTTACGAGGGAATCAACGTCGTGGCTGCAATATATATAGTCCTCCCACGCTGCGAGATGGCCCTCGATAATCTCCTTTCCTTCAGGTGGGGTGTAGAGCCGCTCCTTCGTTACAGGGTTACCGATAAATGTGCCCGGAAGTGAACGCACCTCGGCCTGAGTATCTAGAAGGGTGCTGCATACGATTTTTGCCGTCTTCTCGGATAGAGGTCGCTGCGATAGCGAGGAAAGTCCAGCGTGGAGCGCGGCGTTATAGCGAAGAGCCTCCTTGGTGGCAGGAGTCGGCTCAGCATCGACGTGCCACGCCGCACGGAAGAGCTCGTCATTAGTGGTGACGATGTTCTCAATCTCGGAGGAAGCACGAGCCTCACGCAGTGGAATCGTTGAGGTGATGATCTCCGGGTTGGGAATGAGCTGGCAGGCCGTACGCAGTTCAGCCAGTTTTTCCTTAGCATCGATGATGGCCTTAAGCACGGGAACGGTTTCCACCACTTCTGCTGGTGGGAGGGGCGGAAGCCCATTGTAGGGGGTGTCCGGGCTATAGGTTGGCATGGTAAAAGAATAGACATGTTGAGCGGATATGTCGATTTTTTCTAGAATTTTCGACATATCTGGGTGACTTGTCGATTGCGTCGACATATCGGCGTACCCTCAGACGTTGACGCGTTAACAAAATCATGAAAGGCATCCTTATGGCGAAAATCGGCATCATCCTCGGCTCTACCCGCGACGACCGCGCCGGGCTGGCCATCGCCCAGTGGGTCACCGACCTCGCTCAGGGCCGCGACGTGGACTACGAGCTCATTGACCTCAAGGCTTTCGATGTCCCGATCCTCACCACCTCCGTCATTCCTATGGCGGCAAACAAAAACTACGAGGACCCGAATGTGCAGGCCTGGTCCGATGCTATCGATTCCTGCGATGCCTTTATCTTCGTCACCCCGGAGTACAACCATTCCGTGCCGGGCGCGTTCAAGAACGCCGTCGATTCCCTCGGTGCCGAGTGGGTGGCCAAGCCGATTGCTTACGTGGGCTACAGCTTCAGCGGCGGCATCCGCGCGGTAGAGGCGTGGCGCCTTATCATGGCGAACTTCTCCATGCCGCAGCTGCGCACTCAGTTGGATATCTCGCTAAATACCGACATGAAGGATGGCACCTTCACCCCGGCTGATTTCAAGAGTGGAATCGTCGAAAACATCTGCGCCGAGCTGGAAGAAGCCCTATCCTAGGGCGCATGGAAAAAGTAGCAGTCGTTACAGGAGCGTCTTCGGGGATTGGGGAGGCGTCGGCAAGAGCGTTGGCGGCTGACGGCTGGCGTGTCGTCGTCGGCGCGCGGCGCGTGGAGCGCCTTGAGGCCCTCGCGAACGACATCGGCGGCGAGGCCTATGCCCTCGACGTCACTTCGGACGAATCCGTAGCCGAGTTCGTTTCCCACCTCGACCGCGTTGACCTGCTGGTCAACAACGCCGGTGGCGCTAAGGGCCTGGAGCCCCTCGTGGACACCACCATCGAGGATTGGCAGTGGATGTATGACGTCAACGTCCTTGGCACCGTTCGGATGATCCAGGCTCTCATGCCGAAGCTGCGGGGCGGGCTCATTATCAACATGGGATCCGTGGCCGGGTGGAACGTCTACGAGGGCGGTTCCGGTTACAACGCCGCCAAGCATGGCGTCCGCGTGATTTCTCGTGCACTGCGTATTGAAGAGCACGGCGTTCGCGTTACCGAACTTGACCCGGGCCGTGTAGCCACGGAGGAGTTTTCCCTCAATCGTTTTCGGGGTGACGCCAAACGTGCCGCACAAGTTTATGACGGCGAGCTCAACCTCACCGCAGAAGACATCGCTGAGGCAGTGCGTTGGGTGGCGTCCCTGCCGGAGCACGTCAACATTGACACCATGACTATTAAGCCGCGTACGCAAAGCTAATTTACCTGTTTCGCTGCAGGTGAGACGCCTCTTATAGTGGCATGTGTTAGTGAAAACGCATGTGAGTATGGGGGTGTTAGGTGGCTTTCAGCGCCATAGTGGCCTTGATGGGTGTGTGGTTCGCGGCGATGGCTTCGCCGGGGCCAGATGTGGTTCAGATTATTCGTTTGGGTGCGCGTTCCACGCGTGCAGCGGTGTGGGCCGCAATAGGTAGCACGACTGGCTTGATGATATGGACCGTTGCTTCGCTGGCGGGGCTTACCGCGCTGATTTCGGCCCATCCTGAAATCCTTGTGGCGCTGCAGATTGCCGGCGGTAGCTATCTGCTATGGATGGCATTTTCTGCAATAAGCAGCGGCATTAAAGAGCGTCGTGCTCCAGCAACCATGAATCCTCAACCGCGCGGGTTCACCCCGGACGGCATCATCAAACTCGGTACGGCGTACCGCATGGGCCTGGTCAGCGATCTTTCTAATCCCAAGGTGCTCATCTTCTTCGGCGCTATCTTCGCCAACTTCATCGATCCGGGCATGGGCTTGAGCGCGAATGCCACGGTTGGTTCTGTGCTGATTATTGAAAGCCTCATTATTTTTGTCGGCGTTGCGTTGTGCACCCGTGCGGTGGCGAAGTGGATGGCAAAGAACTCCGCCGGGGTAGATATCTTCAGCGGAGTCGTGTTTGCCCTGCTTGGCGTCATCATTCTGGCAGAGGGAATTCTTGCGCTTTGAGCTGGGTATGCTGGTCAACATGCTAGAAGTCTCAATTAAGGGAGAATCCATTAAGCTCGGCCAGTTCCTCAAACTGGCCTCCTTGGTCGCCACCGGGGGAGAGGCCAAAGAACTCATCGAGCAGGGTCAGGTCACCGTCAATGGGGAAGTGACGAAGCAGCGCGGAGCAACGCTGGCGCTTGGCGACGTCATCTGTGTCTCCGACACTTGCGCCCGCGTCGTCGAAGACGACGACGATTATTTTGATGAGGCTACCGCTGATGATGACTTCGACCCGGAGAAGTGGAGGAACCTTTAATGCCCGCTTTTGAAGCTGAAGTAGGAATGCCCTACTGGATTACTCTGGCCAGTTCTGATGTGAAAGCCTCCGAGAAGTTTTACTCGGCCGTGCTGGGCTGGGAATTCGAAGATGGCATCGCCCGCCTTCAAGGTCTGCCGATTGCAGAAATTGTTCCGGGCCAGGACACCTGGGCTACCTATTTCCTCTCCCGCGACTTGGAAGCCGATTGCGCCCGAGTAGAACAACTCGGCGGAAAAATCCTCGCTTTAGGTGCTCCGCTGGCGCTCGTACTCGACAAGTCCGGTGCCATGTTTGGCTTGACGCAGCCGGAGCTCGACCGCTTCGTCGCCGGCGGTGAGCCTGGCACCCCGGTGTGGCACGAGCTGACGGTCTCGGAGGATTTTCACTCAGCGCTGGACTTTTATGGTGAGCTCTTCGATTGGGAAATCCGTGGTGATGAGCATTATGCAGTTGCGGAGGAAGAAGGCGCTGCCTTCGCTGGGTTCTGGCATGCGGAAGGTTTGCCGAGTTTCTGGCAAACATACTTGGGTGTGCGGGACATCGACCAAGCAGCGAAGGCTGTTGTGGAGAATGGCGGGCAGGTTATCCGCGAGCCCCACGACTCACCATTCGGCCGATTGTGCCTGATTGAGGATTCCACGGGTGCGACGCTTACCTTGTGCGAGGTCGAGGATGCCCCCGAAGAACCCATCGAGCTCTAGGGTTGCGGAGGTCGTTCTCCGCATTCCGCCTGGCAACGTCTCCACCTACGGAGAGATCGCCAAAGTCGTAGGGGTCGGTGCGCGGTATGTGGGCTGGGTGATGTCGAAAAGCGCGGATCTGCCCTGGTGGCGGGTGGTCAACAGTACGGGCCGCGCCCATACCCCCGCCGCCCAAGCCCAGTGGGATGCCGAAGGTATTCCACACCGCGGCGACAGTGTGGTGCTCGCTGAATGCGGGCTGGATGCGGCGGACCTCAATTACCTCCTCTAAGCCGAGCACCAATGTGTTTCGTCGTTTTAAGCGACGAACCTAGTTATCTAGAAGGGGATTTCTTCATCTCCCTTGCCATAAGCGGTCTTCTTATTTGTGTTTGCTTGCTGTTCTTGGTCTAGCTCGGCTTTCAGCTCCTGAGCTTCCCGGTGCTTCCTAGCGCGGTAACCTTCAATATCTTGCGCAACGCTTCGCGCCCAGCGTTTGTTCTTTGGTGCTAGTGGCCCGGAAGGTTCCGTGATTGCCCAGGTTCCATCCTCAAAGAGCCAGACCACATCCCCGGTATCGGGGTCCAAAAAATAGAACGCCCGCCCATCGGTCTTCATGTTGTGGTGATGCTGGCACAACGCCACCATGTTGTCCGGATGCGTTGGCCCACCATCGGCATAGTTAATACGGTGGTCTAATTGACACAGCCACGCCGGCATTCCGCAGCCAGCTGCACGGCAGGTGCCATCGCGCCCTTCAACATATTTGCGAACCAACGTGGCTGGTCCGTAGCCATTAGTGGCTTTCGGCTTGGTGCTCAAGTCCCTTTTCGTTACGGCTTGTGCTGGGATATTCTCTACCTGCCAGCCGTGCCCTTCTACATACACTGGCGCGTCTTCGACATCACTCGCTTGATAAGTGTGGAGCACTACTCGGGCAGCTTCTGGTTCTACCTTTCCAGTCGTTAAAAGGATTAGTGCTTCTGCCATCGAGACTTCATGCTTTTCAGCAGCTGCCTTAATGGCCTCATGGATGATGATTCCAACGCTGCTATCCACCTCTAGTTCTATGGTGGCGCGTTGGTCGCGGGTGAGAATGGAATATCGATTCTTTGTGCGCTTATCCTCCACTGCGATGGAGTCATCATGGACCTTGACAAGGTCACGCATGCGGCGACGAATCTGCGACGTGGTGGGAAATACCTGATTTGGCTTCGTAGGCGTAAGCCAACGGGCCAACGCAGCGTCAATGGCGGCTACTACCTCAGTGGAAGGTTGGCCGAGTTTAGCCATGACCTGGTCGATGGCAATCAAAGCGGGTAAGTCCAGCAAAAAATCTGCATCTTGCAGGGCCTTGAGCTGGGGTAGCTCTTTCAGGCGGTAAATCCCCATGATTATGCGAGCAACCGTCCCGGCCGCCTTGCCGGTCTTTAGCCCAAGGCGCATGCACGCTGTATCTGAGTCCTCGTCCAAGGCGGGAAGGACGCTAGACCAAAACTCGTAGTCTGCTTGGCGTATGGCTTTACCTTTCATGCAGACCGGGTCGTTCGGATTGGAATGAGAGAAATAGAAAACAACGGCTTCTGTAGTGGAAGACAATTCAACCCCCTCTTTCGTTAGAGATATTGAGAAGGACCGAACCCCCACTGTCCGAATCCCTTTTCGAAAAATGAGTTTATTCTGTACCGTTTGGAAAGTCTATACCCTGGCGGAAAGTTGTGATTAGAGAGGTGAATGTGCCTACTGATATTGCATTTACCCAGCCTTCCGCCGCTTTGAGCTTCGTTGGGAGGGGCTTGTTGGGTAAGAAGCTAATAAAATTACTGTTCGAACCCTAGCGTGGGGAAGGGTGCGCGCTGAATCCCTTGGGCAGCGGCGCTTATGTACCAATCAAGCCTGTTGAAGCTGTGGCTTGAGTTAATCTATGAAAGTGCTTAAACTCCGCTCCCTTATTGCTGGTCTTGCGCTAGCGACCGTCGCTGCGCCATCCGCCCAGGCCCTGACGTTTGATCCTGGAAAGGTTCCGCCACGCACTCAAATGACCGTGCGCTATGCCGACGGAAACTCGGTTTCCACTGGAAATGGCCACGAGTCTCGTCCTGCGCTATCCCTCGCGAAGCTGTACCTAGGAATGTGGGTCCTGAAATATGGCGCGCCGGAGGATAAAGCGCGGGTGGAAAACATGGTTCGCTTCTCTGAGGATGGCACCGCTAGCGATCTGGAGCGGAAGTATCCGCAGGCCATACCTTCCATCATCGGGGAATATCGCTTGGGGGAGACCCATCACAACGGTTACTGGGGCAATACCACGACGTCGACGGAGGATCTCGCTCGCTTTATTGGGGTGATATCTGGTGACCCAGTTGCTGCACCGCTCATGAAAGGTATGGCGACGGCAGCGCCTACGGCATCCGACGGATATCGTCAGGACTTCGGCACCGCGCGGATTCCGGGCATTATCGGAACGAAATTTGGGTGGTCGGATGACCGGCAGGTGCATGCGAGCGCTTCTTTCGGTCCTGGATATAGTGTGGCGGCAAATACCTATGGATCTCCCGCGGATCTCACCGCAGATGTGCTCGGCGCGGTGGAGGTACAGCCGCAAGCGCCGAGCTTGCCGACGCCCCCTCAGGACCTGCGCGATAGGGCGTGTGCGGAGCTGAAGCGCGCTGTGCCTAGTTCATCGCACGTGTGCTGATTGGCCACGGGTTTAGCTAAGTTTTACCTTTGCGGAAACTGAGAAATTAATATATTCTCGGCTACCAAATAAGCGGTTACTAACCCGAAAGGTATTTCCCTATGCGTAAGGCCCTGTCCATCGCGGCCATTGCTGTTGTTGCTTTGACCGTTGCCCCGTCGGCTTCGGCGAAGAGCGACCAAACTCGTTCGCTCATTTCCCCTGGCACCTGCACCTCCATCACCAAGTTGGCAAACGAAGGAAAGCCGGTTCCGGATCCGTCGATTCTGCACGATGCTGATTCCGTTCCTTCCTACTTCAAGAGCGGCGTGCTCAAGTACAAGGTGGCGGATAACTTCCCCTACCGCGAGCAGCTCGATGCCGCGGTAGCTGAGTGGAACGATGCTCTCGACGGCAAGGCTTCTCTGAAGGAAGTAGCGCCGTCCGAGGCCGATGATGACACCATCGCCATCATCTATAAGCCGGAGCCGAATGGTTACGTCCAGGGTACGGCCTACCCGGACCACGGGATGCTCTTCATCAAGGCGGCCACCGCTCAGTACCCAGAGGCGCTTCAGGGAACCATCGCTCACGAGCTCGGCCACATGATGGGAGCGGGCCACTCCTGCGCCCACGCCCTCATGGCCGGCGCAAACCAGAACCCCATTTCCTATCACGTAACTCCGCTTGACGCCGTGGCTGTCCTGCAGGGGCAGTTTGACTAATTCAGCGCAGGCTGGCTGAGCCGGGCGAGTGCGAGTAGGTATCGTCCGCCTTGGCTAGGCGGTGGGCGCGAAGCCCCAGGGTGATGACGATGGGGTAGAGGATGAGCGCGACCACGATGTACTGCGTGACCAGCTGCCATGTCTCATCCCACATGTAGTTCCACGCGAAATGGAGACAGAAGGAAACAAAAAGCGCGCCCACGCCCACTCCGAGGCGCCACCACCACGTTTTGTGGGCGGCGTAAATGGCCCAGCCGATGCCAAAGCCTGCGATGGCCGTCAGTGACATGTGTAGGCCTGGGCCCGCCACAAGGCGGAGCCCCCACATCTGCAGCATGCCAATCCAATCAGACGTCGGGTGCATGACGGCGCCGAGAGAAGCGTAGAGGACGTTTTCAAAGACCTCGAAACCCCAGCCCACAAGCGCGCCGACGATGAAACCATGCCAAGGGCGGTTGAGCTGGCGGAAACTGAGTAACACAAAAACCACGCCCAGCGCCTTGGCGAACTCCTCCGGATAAGCTCCGGACCATGACATCATGGATTCTTCCCATCCCACGCCCTTGGTGAGGGAGCTGAACGGAAGTGCTGATAGGAGCGCCAAAGACACCGCGGTGCCGGCTCCCCACAGCACGCTGGCTGTGGCCCATCCCTTGGCAGGTCGCGCCCACATCGGGCTGAGGTGCCACAGATACAGCCCCAGCGCCAAGAAAGCAAAGCCGATCAGCAGGCTTATTAGGCCCGGCAGCGGGGCAACGAGGAAAGCACCTAACAGGTTGATCAGAGCTGCAGGCAGGCAGATACCAATGATGACCCACAGCGCCACGCGGAAGATCTTGCTCACTTGAAGGCCTCCATAAACTGATCGGCGATTTCTTCTGGGTTTCCGTCTGAAAAGACGAGCTCGTAGTTGAGATCGTCCTTGGCCACGCTAAAGGCAACGACCGGGATGTATGTATACGTTCGCAGTACGAGGATGCCGTCTTGGTTTTCTACTTCTTCTTTCGGCATCGACCCGAAGGTCGTGGCGCGCACAGCTCGGCGCAGGGCCAGCTCGTCATCGTCGACATCAGAGGTGAGGTAGGCCTCGACCAAGGTATCGCCGCAATCCCACGCCTGGTTGGCCACGGAATCGTAGTTCACGCTGCATTCGACGCCGTCGATAGGCTGACGCCACTCAGGATCGTCGAGGACAACAGGCTCGGTTTCAGGATCGTGGTCCGGCAGCGCCAAGCTGAGGACGGCGGGCGTGCCGAGCACGAGGAGGGTCACCCCAAGCACAGCGAAAAACGGCCCCGTCATCTTCGCTGGCGGGAAACGATAAGAAGTCATGCACACCACACTAACGGGTACATCTGACATAGAGTGAAGTGCATGAAGGATCTGTATCAGTTTGTTAATGGCCCCTGGATTGAGTCCCACGTTATTCCCGATGACCGCGGTGTTGACGGGACTTTTCACGCGCTTCGCGACGAAGCCGAGGAACTCGTCCACGACATCGTTAAGGAAGACGAAGGCCGTCCGGGGATCGTGTATTCCTCCCACATGGACGTTGAGGGAGTGAACGCTGCGGGAACGGCGCCTTTGGCCGAAGATTTGGACAAGCTGGTGGCGGCGGACCCGGAAGAGCTGGCGCACAACCTTGGCGTACTGGAGCGCGAGGGCGTCGGCGCCCCGGTTACCTTCTGGGTAGAAAAGGACTCCGGCTCCGAGGAGGCAGTGGCCTATATTGTTCAGTCTGGCTTGGGTTTGCCGGATGAGGCTTATTACCGCGAAGAAGCGCATGCGGAGACGCTTGAGGCCTACGAGAAGCACGTCGCAGCGATGCTTGGATTCCTGGATCCGGCTCGCCTCTTCGGCTTGGGGGCGGAGGTTGCAGCTACCCGCATCGTGAATCTGGAAAAGGAAATTGCTGCAGGGCATTGGGATGTGGTGGCCTCCCGTGATGCGGTGAAGACGTATAACCCGGTGGACGTCGCCAAGCTGCCCAGCATCACCCGCGCCATCCTGAACGGTGGGGGACTGCCGGAGCACCGCGCGGTGGCCATGATGCCGTCGTATTTTGAGCACCTGGAGGGCCTGTTTACCGCCGGCCGCATGGCGGATTGGCAGCTGTGGGCCACGTGGCACATTCTGCTGTCGCGCGCGCCGTACCTTACCGAGGAGATCGGTAGGAAGAATTTCGAGTTCTACGGAACCAAGCTTTCCGGCGCTACCGAGCAGCGTGACCGCTGGAAGCGCGCCGTGGGCCTGGCAGAGAACATGGTGGGTCAGGAGATTGGCAAGGTTTTCGTGGACAAGCACTTCCCGCCGTCCTCGAAGTCCGAGATGGATGAGCTGGTGGAATACCTTACCTCCGCATACCGCGAGAGGATTTCGCAGCTGGAGTGGATGACCCCGGCCACTCGTGAGCGCGCGCTGGAGAAGCTCTTGCAGTTCAAGGCCAAGATTGGTTATCCGGAGACCTGGCGTGACTATTCCGACCTAGAGTTTTCACCCAAGGGTGCGGACCTGGTGGCCAATGTGCGCGCAGGCAGTGCGTGGAGCCACGATTATGAGCTGGCCAAGATTGGCAAGCCGGCCGACCGCGACGAGTGGTTCGCAACCCCGCAGACGGTCAATGCCTTCTACAACCCAGTAGTCAATGACATCACCTTCCCGGCGGCGATTCTGCGTCCGCCGTTTTATAATCCGGACGCGGACGCGGCGGAGAACTTCGGTGCCATCGGCGCGGTGATTGGCCACGAGATTGGCCACGGTTTTGATGATCAGGGCTCGCAGTACGACGGCCAGGGCAACCTCAACTCCTGGTGGACGGATGAGGACCGCGCGGCCTTCGAGAAGTTGACCGCGAAGCTGGTGGACCAGTTCCAGGGACAGGTGCCGAAGGTGCTGGAAGGCACCGATTCCGCGGGCGTCAACGGCAGCTTCACCCTGGGTGAGAACATTGGTGACCTCGGTGGACTGGGTATTGCTGTGGTGGCCTACAAGAATTACTGCGCCGACAAAGGCCTGGACATCAACGGCCAGGTAGCGCCGTTTGAGGCCGAGGGCGCTGAGCCGGAATTGGCAGAGCACGAGTACACCGGTCTGCAGCGCTTCTTCCTGGCGTGGGCGCGCGTGTGGCGCACTGCTATTCGTCCGGAGATGGCCACGCAGTACTTGGCCATTGACCCGCACTCGCCGGCGGAGTTCCGCTGCAACATCATCGCCGAGAACATCGACGAATTCTACGAGGCTTTTGATGTCGAGGGTGGTCTTGTCCCAGAGGAGCGCGTCACCATCTGGTAGTACCCTTGGGGGCCATGAGTGAGTGGAATATCGGCGGCCAGGATCGCCAGCTAAGTCCAGAACAACAGCTCGAGCAGCTCTCCTCCTACATGGAGGTGCACTACCCGCTGCCGGATTTCCGCCCGCCGTGGGCCGGTGGAGGTTCGCCGGAGGCGGACCGCTATTGCGCGCTGCTGCCGGACCGTATCGTGCAGGCCTCCATGATGGTGCTGGGATCCGCGGTGGATCACTCGCTGCCCGGCACCGTTTTTACGGAAGGCGTGAGCGTTGAAGACTCTGAGGTGGGAGCGATCTTTAGGCCGTCAGAAGAGTCTGGTCGTTGGGCGGTGTCGCTGCACTCCGGCGGCTGGTGGCGCGGTGACGGCAAGGCGCTAGAAATGCAATGGCGGCCCGAAGTTGCTGCCGCAGCGCAGTTGTCGGGCACGACGATCATCGATGTCGATTATCCGTTGGCGCCGGAGCACACCGTGGCGGAGATGGTCCAGTCGGTTCAGGCGGCCGTCGATTATGCGCGCGAGCATGGGGCCAACCGCGTGACGGTGTGGGGATATTCCTCCGGTGGGGCGCTCGCAGCGCTGGTGCCTGCCGACGCCCTCCTCCTCACCTTCCCCGACTTCGGTGCGCTGGCCAAGCTGCCGGAGGAGATCCGCGGTGACTACGTCCTCGATGTTGAGAAGCTGCCGGGGCTGTATTCTGACATCTTGGTCCAGACCGCGGCGCAGGATGAGATTGCTGAGCGCGTGGAGGTCCCCGGTGCACAGACTGCGGAGTACGTGTCCATGCACCGTATTTCGACCCCGGCCGTGGCGCGGCAGCGCATTAAAGATTCGGCCGAGTTCCTGTAGTTCTACTGTTCGCCCTCGGGGCGAATCTTCATTTCGGAGTTCTTCCACAGGCCGGAGCGCTGGATAATTTCTTGGTCGATATCCGCCTCGAGCGGGGCCTCGCCGCGGGAGTTGGTGCGCAGCTCATACTTTTCAATGGAGCCCCAGTCGCGCGCCCAATCGTTGTTGAGGTAGCTCGGGATCTCATAGGAGTAGTTCACTGCCTCCGCGGTTGCCAGCGCACCACCACCGGAGAAGGACTGGAAGTCCGTGAGGGAGGTTTGTGCGGCGGCGTCGGGAAGAATGCGGAACTGCGGGATCTCGGTCACGCCGGCGTAGTGGTCGAAGGTGCGCTGGCAGGGGAACTGCAGGGCCACGGACCAGTCGAGGAGTGCCGGGGTAGAGGAATCGAACTGGGAGTTGATGGTGGCAAGCTCCGGGACGCGCGGCGGGGTAAACGCCATCCAATCGTCCTCATCGGTGGAATCATCGACCGCGACGAGGCGCACAACGTTGGCCTCCTCTGGGAGCTCGTCTAGAGCAATGCGGAGGTTGCGCCATTTGGGGGTCGCGCCGACGTCGGAAAGCTCGGCCTCACCCTTGTTGGTGACCTTGCCGTCCTTGAGTGTTCCGTACTCCAGGGTGAGCTCGGTGCCTTCCTGCTCCACTCCGTTGACGTCGTGGTGGTAAATCTTACCGGCGGCAGAGACCGAGAGGACGGGGGTGTTTTCGCCAGGTTCCGGCAAGTTATACCACTGGGTGGTGATGGTGGCGGTCGAGCGCTGCGATTCATCGTAGGAGCCCATGACCGGGACCTTCCGGTAATCCAAGTTGAACGGCAGGTGCATCTCGGAGCCGTTGACACCCAGGGTTCCGCGCACGCCGCCGGCGGAGGAGTCGGTGACTTCGGTTGCTTTTTCTTCAGTTTCGGTCTCGGTTTGCTCGTTAGACGCAGCGGAGTCGTCACTGGTGGTGTTGGCAATAGCGCCTACCGACGCCGAGTTGAGGTTCTCCGGCTCAATATCTTCCTTGATCATATTGGGGCCGAAACCGAAGTTGTCCTCCTTCTTGTCAACGAGCGAGTCCTGGAATTCGCCCTCGACTGGCGTGAGGAAGGATTCGTTGGTGTTGGTCTCCACCATGGTGGAATCCGCCAGCGAGCAGGTATCGCCGCGCAGGGAAGTCAGGTTGCCCTTGCCCACGGAGTAGGAATCCGCCTGGGCCACGTAGCCCTTGGCAAAGGAGGCACACGAGAAGGCCACGATGATAATGCAGGCCGCCGCAATCGGTGCGGACATGACACCCGCCCAGCGCGAGACCTTGGCGGCATTGGCGGCCTCGAATTCCTCGAGGGTGCCGGCGGTTTCGGCCTTGTTCTTGCGATAGCTGTGAACCAGGGACTGGTAGAGGCCAATCGCCAGGACCACCATGGCGATGGCCAGCACCACGGTGTTGGCCTCGATGCCCTTGAACTGCACGGTGCGGTCCCACCACGGGATGCCGAAGGAGGATACGTACCACCAGGCGTTCCAGCCGCCCAGGGAGATGGCCAGGAGGAAGATCACCGCGGCGATGGAGAAGGTCCGGGCACGCGGGGAGCGCATGGCAATCTGGGAAAGAACTACCGAGCCGAGCGCGGCGATGACGCCGGCGACACCGGCGTAAATGCCGAAGTGGTGCGTCCACTTCGTCGGCGTGAACATGAGGAAGAAGGCCGAGAGCGCCATGATGGCCAGCAGGCGCTTGGTGGGATCTGCCTCCGCACCGACGACGCGGTGGTCCTTGATGAAGGCATAGATGATGAGCGCCAAGCAGAAGAGCATGGTGAACATTGCAAAGCGGCGCGTCAGGGAGCCGTCCACGGAGGGCTCGAAGAGCGTGGAGTAGCGCACGAACTCCGAGTACCACGGCAGGGACGGGCCGACCGCGGAACGCACGCGAGTGGATTCGAGGACCGACGCTAGCGTTTGGTCCCCGAAGGCAGCGACCATGACAGCGGTGCCACAGGCAAGGAACGGGGCGATGAGAGCTGTCCAGCCGATCTGGGGAGCGCGCTTACCCATGATGCGGAACAGGGCGGGCAGGCAGACCAGGAAGATGCCCACTGCGGTGAGGCCGGTGGGGCCAGCGGCCAGGGTGATGGTGGCGATGATGGTGCCCACCGCTGCCGGAAGGAGGCGCTGGGTGGAGATGGCGCGCTCGAAAGAGGCCCACGTCAGCATGACGCCGAGGGCCACGATGGGCTCGGGGCGGATGCCGTTGTTATAGGGCAGCCAGAAAGCCAGGAACATGAACGCGGCGGTCCAGTGCGCCAGGCGGCGCTCGTTGACGCGAGCGCCGAAGCGCGGAAGCATCTCGCGCGACAAGATAAACCAGATGATGAGCGCTGAGATAAGCGCAGGCAGGCGCACGATGATGGACGCGCTGGAGAATTGCGCCAGCCATGCCACGAGGTCGTAGTACGGCGCGCCGAACGGGGCCTCGGGGACGCCGTACCAGCGGTAGTAGTTCGCCATATAGGTCGCGTGATCGGAAACGCGTCCCATGGTGAGGATGAAGCCATCATCGGAGGTATTAGCACCGAAGATGTACCACCAGCCGAGAACAGCCGCCACGACGCCATCGAGCGGGCGGATCTGCTTCCAGGTTTCGGGCATGAAGCCACGGCGTTTGCCATCGAGGCGGTCGATTCGCCACAGGCAGACCAGACTGATCACCACCATGGCCAGGCCCAGCCACATGGCGATGAGCTTGAGCGGTGTCGGGGAGGAGGTGAACCGAGAGTTGATCTCCACGTGGATGCGGAGGTCGTCGCCAAGCTCGGCGAGGGCTTCCGGGGAATCGTCGATCTCGGTATAAACGCCGGTGACCTGAGGGCGGAGATCCTCCTCGGAGGTCTCTTTGTGCTTGCCCAAGGAGACGGTGGTGCCGTCACCGGTGGATTGGATGCGGAGCGTGGAGTCCTCAGGCAGCTTCGCCACCTGCTCGGCCGTGAGAGAGAAAATGACCTCATCGAGGCTGGTCACCGAGAGACCATCCTCGCCGGCGCGGACAAACATGCCGCGGTTGGAGGCCTTCTTGGACTCCGGGGGCACGGTGCCGTAAAGCAGGTCCTGGCCATCGCGCAGCTTATCGACGGCCTTCAGAGGGATCTCTGCATCGATCTCCTCCGGCGCCACCGAGATGAGCGGGGCGTTGATGGACTGCAGGGAGTCCTGCTGGGGCCAATCGAAGGAAGATTGGGTTTGGTTCACCGGCAGCAGCGGTGTGGCCACAAAGCACAGGAAACCGATGAATCCAGCGATGATGGCGGTGAGCCGCAGGGACTGCGGTGCTCGCAGTGAAGAGGTATTCCGATCTGACACGGCGATCAGTCTACGTCACCGCCTTGGCTTATTAAGATCTGGCCGCGACGACGAAGGGTCCGATCTGTTCGACTTCCCAGCCCTTATCGAAGACCTCTGGATTGAAGAACACCGCGCGGTAGCGCACGTTGGGCTGGTTGGGGTAGATGTCTTCCGCCACGTGCGTCTTGTAACCATCGCCGGGTTTTTTGATGTCTCCGCGGAAGATGAGGACGTCCGGCCCGCGCCACGGTGCGGACTCAAGCGACGTCGCAAATTCTTCCGGAGTTTGTTCCCAGGATTTGGAGGCCCACTCTTCGATCTGCAGATTGCGGGTGCTGAACTCTCCCAGCGGGTTAGCGTAGTTGCTGGTGAAGGCGTTGAATCCGTAGTAGGGGTTATAGGCCATGAAGAGCTTCTCATCGGTCAGGACAACCGTGTCGGTGGCCTCGTAGCCCTGGGCGTCGATGAATTCGCGGATCTTTCCGTAATTAGCGGAAGAATCGCTGGTGTAGCGGTCCGCGCGCTCCCCGTAGCCGTCGGTATCGGTATAAGCGTGATCCAAGGCGGTCACGTTCGTCGCGGGGATCTGCTGCGCATAGTAAATACCGCCCAGCCCCATGATGATGGCAAAGACCAGGGTCACGCGCTTGCTGGTGGTCTCAGTAATGCCCGCCGGGTAGAGCGTGGGCAGGCCCATGAGGCGGACGTCGGCCAGCGCGAGAATGCCCGCCGTGGCGAAGAGCACCGCGACCATTAGCTCCAGGCGGAAGCCCAGCAGCGTGCTGCCGGCAAGAGTCATGACCATGGAAGCCAAAGTCCACAGGTAGGTGCCGACAAGCGCGGTGCCCATGGCTCTGATTTCGGGTTCGTCGACGCGCAAGATGAGGTAGATCAGGCCAATAAGGCTGAGGGCGCCGATGACGGACAAGGAGAGGAAGGGCGCCGGGATTTGGGTGCCTTCCTCCGGCAGGTAGTGCTGCGCGGTGGATTCTAGCGGGGCGGTGGCGTGCAGGACGGCGTGCAGATACGGTGTCCAAGCAATCGCGGCGATGGCCAGGGATCCGGCCGCGATGGCGGCGAGGCGCACGAGGGGAGTCCACGTACGGTCGGCCACGCACGTGACGAGTGCAATGAGGCTGACGATGGTAAGCGCCACGGCTCCCGTGTACAGCGTGTAGAAGCAGGCGGAGATTCCGAGGTAGATGGCGATTGCGGCGGCGGAGAACCACGAGGAGCCGTAGAAGGCGTGTGAGCACAGGACAGCTACCGCTGGTACGCCCATTGCGATGACCGCGGAATACGGTTCTTCAGCGCCGATGGTCAGGGTCACCGCTGTGGTGGTCAAGGCAATGGCGGTGGCCACCGGTAGGGAACCGACAAGCCGCTGCCACAGAGGAACCAGGATGCACCCGGCTACGGCCAGGGAGATGAGGCTCCAGGGCTGGTAGACCTCCCAGCCGGGCATGTTGAGGATGTTGGCCAGCCGGCCGCCCATCCAGAACCAGCCCAGCGGGTAGAAGGTGGGCAGGCCCTCGTAGTTCATGTCCGCATAGGAGCTGGCTTCCGTGACGCGGGTGAGGAACTGGGTGCGGAACACCTGATCGACCTGGACGCCGTCGAGCCAGAGACGGGAGGCCGAAAGAGGCAGGCCGATACTAGTTAGCGTGAGTAGCGCTGGGGAGATGTAGCACAGGGCGGTGGTGAGCCACGTCCGCCACCGGGGCCGCGGCGAGCTGCCAATGACCCACCACACGCATAACGCGCCCACCAGGAGGACGGTGAGCGCAGTTCCCGCGGTGCTCAGCGCACGGGTCACCATCGACGTACTGAACGCCGGGAGGGAGACCGTCTTAAAGGCAAAGAAGCCAAAAAGCGTGACAAGGCCACCACCTAGAGCGGCGGCGGCGATACCCACGAGGGTGGCGCGACGCGATAGGCGGTCGACGTCATATTCCATGGTGGGGGACACGGCGGGAGACGACATGGTGGGAGACTCAGTCATGTAAGTAGTTTCCCACACGCCGTGGACTTAGCGGAACTTTAGAAAGGCAGCTTCCGGAAGATCGCCTGCGGGATGAACTTGAATCCCAAGGACACGTACTCAAACAGCGGGTGCACGAAGATGGACTGCTTGCCGTCCAGGACCGCCTTGACGGTGGCCTTGGCCACGTCGGAGACGTTGACGGTCAGTGGCGCTTCGCCGGCTTCCGCCGACATCTTGGTGCGGACCTGGCCCGGGCGGACCACGAGCACGTTGGCGCCGGAGCCGCGCAGGGCCTCACCGAGGTTAATGAAGAAGCCGTCCACGCCGGCCTTGGAGGCGCCGTAGACAAAGTTGGAGCGGCGCACGCGCATGCCGGCGACGGAGGAGATCGCCACGATGGTGCCGTGGCCCTGCTCCTTGAACTTCTGGCCGAGCAAGACGCCGAGGGAGACCGGTGCGGTGTAGTTGGTCTGGGCGGAGGCGACGGCCTTGGCCTGGTCCTGCCACAGTTCTTCCTGGTCACCGAGGGTGCCGAAGGCGATGATGGCGACGTCGACATCGCCGCGCTCAAACGCGCGCTTGACGACGTCCCCGTGGCCCTCGAAGTCAGTCGCGTCAAAGTCGATGACCTCGACGTCGCCGCCGCGGGACTCGATGGTCGCGCGGGCATCCGCGATGCGCGGGGAGTCGGCGCGTGCCGCGAGGGTGACCTTGGCCGGGCCGCGCTCGAGGAATTCTTCGACGATGCCCAGGCCGATTTCGGAGGTGCCGCCGAGAAGGAGGATGTGTTGTGCTTGGCCTACTGCATTCAGCATGAGGTGATTCCTTTCTAGTGCAGCTCGAGGCGGCGGGACATATCGGAGGCGAAGACGCCGGTCGGGTCGATGTCGTTGCGGGTCTTGAGCCAGCCCTCGAGGCCCGGGTACATCTTGTGGAAGTTCTCCGCCGAGGTGCGGGACTCCTTGGCCAGGTAGAGGCGGCCGCCGAATTCCATGACGCGCTTATCCAGATCGTCGAGGAAGGCGCCCAGGCCCGGCTTGATGGGGAAGTCCACGCAGACATTCCAGCCTGGCATCGGGTAGGACAGCGGGGCCTTGTTTCCGGGGCCGAAGAGCTTGAACACGTTGAGCGCGGAGTAGTGGCCGGAGCGCTGCATGTCCCGGATGATCTCCTTGAAGGGCTCGACGGCGTCGGTCGGCACCACGAACTGGTACTGCAGGAAGCCGTTGGAACCGTAGCCACGGTTCCACTCGCCGATGAGATCCAGCGGCTGGTAGAACTGCGTGAGGTTCTTGACCTGGTTACGCGCCGGGGCGCCCATGAGGTAGTAGGCCTCACCGATAGCCATGAGGGAGAGCTTGTTCATGGTGAAGTTCGGGAAGATATCCGGAACCGTCATCAGCTGCGGAGCATTGAACTTCAGCGGGTCCTTCGCCAGCTTCGGAGCGAGCTCCTCAAGTTGCTCCAAGGTGGCCAAAGAGCCGCGCGAAATGGTGGAGCGGCCCAGCTTCGGCTCCGGGGAGATAACGTCGAACCACGCGGAGGAGTACGTGTAGTTGTGCTCCGAGCCATCGGAGTGGAAGGCCACGGTCTCATCGAGGTTATCGGTGCGGTCGGTATCCGCGATGAAGTAGGCGGTTTCCGTCTTGGTCATCTTGATCTGCGCGCGCAGGATGATGCCGGTCAGGCCCATGCCGCCGACGGTGGCCCAGAAAAGATCGCTGTGCTCTCCCTCCGGGGTTAGGTGGAGGACGCGGCCGTCGGCGACGAGCAGCTCCATGGAGGTGACGTGGTTACCAAAGGAACCGGCGGAGTGGTGGTTCTTGCCGTGGATATCCGGGCCGATAGCGCCGCCGATGGTGACCTGGCGGGTACCCGGCAGGACAGGAACCCACAGGCCGTAGGGCAGAGCGGCCTTCATGAGCTGGTCAAGGGTGACGCCACCGTCGACGTCGACAATGCCCGACTCCGGATTGATGGAGTGGATCTTGTTGAGGGGTTGCATGTCGATGACGAGGCCACCGGCGTTTTGCGCGGGGTCACCGTAGGAACGGCCCATACCGCGGGCGATGACGCCACGGCGCAGGTGGGCGGGCTTATCAGCATTGTCCTCAGCCACCTGGGCGACGGCAGTCTTGATGACGTCGACGTCTGGGGTGGACAAAACGTGGGCGGTTGTCGCCGCCGTGCGGCCCCAACCGTGGAGGGACTTCTCAGTAGTATGCAGTTCCATCTCTTACTCTTTGATTCGATGTGATGGGTCGGTTCTCTACCCTACCTAGGTGACAGTGCCTGTGGCGTGAGTGAAAACGTGAGATTAGGTACAAAAGCCAAGTAAACGGAACATTTGTACTGTCCGGTTATGTGGTTTTAGTTCGGAATTAGTACAGATCCATAATCTCGCGGATCTCTTCCGGCAGCTCTTCCTGGGAGGTGATCTCCGGGCCGTCATACTCACGGAGGATCTCGTAGACTCTTGCCCTTGAGACGGAATCGAGGATGGGGAGTTCCTCGGCGATGAGCCGCGTCATGAAACCATTGAGCGGCAGCGAGGTGTGTTCGGTGGCCAGATAGTGGCCGTGGCGTTTGTCTTCCTCGGCGCGCTCATCTTGCGCTGCTCGCTGGGCCGGGGTGAGGTGCTCTTTTTTGGAGGAGTACATGCACGGTAGCCTACCGCCCGCCTAAAGTGGGGCGGTATGACTTCTCCCAAGCAAGACAATTATGCGCTGGATGACACCCTTGCCGGACGCATCACCCAGGCTGCGGCCGTGGGCATCATGACCGCGTTCCCTGACTGGATCAAGAATAAGACTGCGCTCGTTTTCGCCTACGTGCTGTCCTTCCTCGGATTCGGCGCGCTCGTGGCTATCACTAATGCAGAGAGCCATGAGGACCGCCCGGAGCCGGAGACCCCCGACGTTCCCGTGTGGGCCATCCCAGTTGCCTTCGCCATTCTTGTGCTGGGTGGATGGATCACTGTGAAGACTGAGCAAAGCGTGGTCCGGTTTATTCGCCGCCGTGGGGCGGCAAAACCCTGGACGGTATGGGGCGGAATTAGTGCTGCCATCGTCCTCATCCTTAGCGAGCTTGAAGCACGCGAGCTCACCGCGCGTAACTAAAAATGCGTATGGTGGGGCACATGAGCTCACAGGTCACAGATTTGGCGCAGGTCCGCGCCAATCGTGGTGAAACCCTCCTGTGCCAGGTATCCAATGTTCGCGCAGAAGCAGAGGTTCACCGCCAGATCGGTTTCTCTGACGCGCTCACGTTGGAAGAGCTCCACCACATTCTTGAAATCTGCTTCGGGCTGCCGCAAGAGGATTCACCGTGGCACTTCTTTGAGCACACAGATGCCCGCGGCCAGCGCATCGATCCGAGCCATACCGTGCGCGAATTCTTGAGCCGCGAAGGCGAGCAGGTTGATTACGCCTGGGGGCTGTGGGACTTCGAAATCGTTGTGGTGGAGACCTACCCGCGCGATAGCGGGACGCCGGAGGCCCTGTGTGTGGGCGGTTCCGGTTCTTTCCAGACCCCCTTTGATCTCACCGCCGTGAATGCGGAGCTCACGGGCCAGGAAACCATC
The DNA here is from genome assembly GCF_001811845.1 of Corynebacterium sp. HMSC062E11. Classification (NCBI taxonomy): domain Bacteria; kingdom Bacillati; phylum Actinomycetota; class Actinomycetes; order Mycobacteriales; family Corynebacteriaceae; genus Corynebacterium; species Corynebacterium sp. HMSC062E11. The sequence continues at coordinate 16,313 of NZ_KV806779.1, read as the reverse complement.
GATGAGGTGTTGGATCTTGTCATTAGTCCCGTCCACGCGCTGATTGAGAGAACCCGTCTCTACGACTTCGTTCCGCTCCTCCAAGCACTGGATCTGAAGCGTGAGGTAAGCATTGATGCTCAGGCGTACCGCCAGCTGCGCACCTTGCCGCGCGAGGTGACGAATGAGGGCAAGGATGCTTTCTGGTCCATGGCTCTGGCACTGTCCTGCATGGGCGGGCGCGAGTTGACTGATTCCGTCGTAGAGACCGCCATGGCCGCTCTGGGCTGGGTCGACGATGACGGTGAGGAATTACGCGGTTCGGCGATTCGGGAGCTGTGCTCTGCGTCGCTTAAGGTTTTGTCATCCCTCGGCGCCTATGGTGAAGATGCCGTCGCGCCCGTGGATCGCCTGGACATTTACCGCGCCCTTATCCGCGGGTAAAGTATTTCGCCGTGACTGAACCTACCTCTAGCATGAAGACCCAACTCGTGCGCTTCGTGTCCGTCGGTGTTTTCACCGCCGCGATTGATTACGGCCTGACCCTCTTCCTTACCTACTTGGGTCTGCATCGCTCCCTGGCGAAGGCGATTGGCTGGGTTTTCGGCACCATCGCCGCCTATGTGGCCAATGCCCGGTGGACTTTTGGTGCCCAGGTTTCCGGCCGCACCGCCGGTGCCGTGGGCTTGCTGTACCTGTCCACCTTTGCAGTGCAAAATTTCCTGTATTGGGTGCTTAATGCCCCGCTGATCAGCTTGGGCTTTGAAGGCGCGGTCAAGGACACCATCGCCTTCGTCATCGCACAAGGCGTTGCTACGGTGACCAACTTCGCCATTCAGCGCGCCTTCATCTTCAAAGGAAAGTAGCCATGCCCGGTCGCGCCGAACGCCTCTCACGGTCGAATTCCCTGCAGGCGCAGGGCGCGAAGTTCGCGATCACGGGAGCCATTGCCGCGCTTATCGACGTCTCCCTGACCTGGCTCTTTCAAATTGGCTTAGGGGTATTCGGCGATGTGGCCTCGCGGACCGTAGGCTTTGCCGCCGGCACCTTCGTGGCTTATTTATTGAACCGGCGGTGGACCTTCAACGCGCGGGCATCGAAGCGCCGCTTTGCTGCCGTGTTTGCCACCTACGCCATGACCTATGCGATCAACATTGTGCTGTATCGCTGGGCTTTCCCCTTCTTTGATCACACGCTGGACTGGCCTTCGTCCTGGGCGCTGGCGGTCGCTTTCGTGATTGCCCAGGGCACGGCAACGCTTATCAACTTCTTTGTGCAGCGGTGGGTGATTTTCCGCAGCACGCGCAAGTCCTTTGAGGTTTAGGGCCGGCGGAAGTCTTCCTTGCGGCCGCGGTTGTGCAGGCGCAGCCACTCCATAAAGCCCTTCACGTCATGCTGCTGAACTAGGAAGAACCAACCAAAGCGCGCGAATTCTTGCGGCAGCAGCTTGCGCATGCCGCGCTGCCACAACAGGTAGCCGCGGTTGCGGTAGGTAAAGAAACGCTTGAACTCGCCCTCCGGGTATTGCGTGTGCATCTTTCCGCCGAGGATGGGCTTGAACTCATCGGAGCCATCCGGGTGCAGGTAGCTCGTGGTCAGCGCGGTGCCGAAGTTTAGGCCCGAGTTGACCAGGCGGCGGTGGTACTCCACCTCATCACCGCGGATGAACAGGCGGTAGTCTGGGACGCCAATGATCTCCATGGCTTCTGCGGAGATGAGCGCGCCGTTGAACAGGGAGGCGATGCCAGGGAGAAAATCACCCTCCAGCTCGCTCATGTAGCGCCGCCACACCAGGCCCTGGCGCAGGGGAAAGGCCAGCTTGGCGGGCTCATTGATATTGCACACGGCGGGGGAGACTTCGTGGAGTGCGTGGTTTTCCGCAACACGGTAGAGCTCCTCTAGCACCTGGTGGTCGGCGGGCCGTCCGTCATCATCCGCACACCACACCGCATCCGCGCCCAGGGCCAGAGCCGTCAGGAATCCCAACGCGAAGCCGCCGGCACCGCCCAGATTGGTTTCGGAAGGCACGTAGACGCCGCGCTCGCCGGCCAGTTCGTGGAGGAGCTCCTTCACTGCTGCTTCCGCACCGTTATCCACCACGATCACCCACTGCACCGGGTGCGTCTGGTTCACCACCTGCTCAAGGGAGGCGCGCAGCAGCTCCACGCGCTGGTGGGTGACGATCACAGCGGCCGTTGTTCCGGCCTGGGACAGGGTGGCAGTCATGGGTTCTATTGTGCCACCCGCATGTGGCGCTCAGGTGCGTGACATGGAGGTGGCAAAGGTTTAGGCGTTGAAGCCCGGAACCTTGATGAAGCCGGAGTTCACAGCATTGACAACACCAGCAATGAGGCCCAGCACAATCGCGGCGATGGAGGTGCCAACGATGATCTCAGCGGTGGTGCCCACCGGGTATTCCTTGGCAGTGTCATTCTTCAGGGAAGACATGGCCACGTCCTTGGCGGAGCCGGCAGTCTCAAGTCCTTCCTTGATTTCTTCAGGGGAGCTGCTGCCCTCGCTGCTGCCCTTGCTGCTGATAGCTTCAGCGCCCTTCTCAATGCCGTAATCCACGGAGGAGGCGAAGCCGTCACCGCCGACGAGTTCTTTGCCACTCTGCTTCAGAATGTAGCCAAAGACCTCAGCCTCGGAGACCTCAGAGGAACCCTTCTCAGCAGCAGTAGCCGGGGCGATGGACAGGGACAGTGCAGTGGTGGCGGCAACGGCAGCGACGGTGAAACGCTTCATGGAGGTACTCCTTGGAAGAAAGGTAGAGAAAGTGAAAGTAAAGAAAATGATAAAGAAGCGAAGGCTAAAAGTATGCGATATGGAAAAGCTCCAGCCCTCAAAGGACTGGAGCTAGAACTTCAAAGCTAAAAGCTTGATGCGTTCAAATTAGAACGGAAGGGAAGCGCCCGGGATCAGGCCGTTCTGAACTGCAGTGTAAGCAGCGCCGAGGACGGCAGCGGCGATGCCAACGCCCCAGAGGATGTCAGCGGTGGTGCCAGCAGCGTAGCCCTGCTTGAGATCGTTGTCGTAGGAAGAGCCGTAGAATTTGAACCAGTCCTTGGAGGAGTTGGTCGACCATTCTCCACCTTGAGCCTTAGAGCTGATGTCTGAGGAACCCTCATGCGGATCAGAAACACCATTGGCAGCAGCGGCGCCGAGAAGGTCAAGAACTCCCGTGGCTACCTGGACGTCATCGGAGTTAGTTGCAGCAGAGGCAACACCAGTGGACAGGGACAGTGCGGTAGCGGCGGCAACAACGCCAGCAGCGAAACGCTTCATGATAGGGCTCCTTAGAGTTAAGAGAGAACGGTGCCTGTGATTCAGGCTCGCGACAATTTTAGCTTGAAAGGAACTAAGAAAAAGAGCAAATAGAAAAAGTATCTATCGTGATTCACCCATACAGGGGTATGCATTCTTCCAGCGCATGGGCCCATTGACGAGTTCCGCACACAGTAGAGTGACCTTATGACCGTACGAAGCGTTGAAGAAATGTGGGCTCCCTTTCGAGTTTCCATCCACGTGGGTGACCTGACCCTGCGGGTGCTGCGTGATAACGACATCGCTGCGATTCATGGTGTCACTGCCGCCGAGATTTTTGGTGAGCCGCTACCGGATTACACGTTTCCGTGGTTGAAGCAGAAGCCTGATCCAGGTTTCCGGTGGGCGCACCGCGCGCAGATGTCCCCGGAAGAATGGTCGCTCGACTTCGGAGTGCATCTTGATGGTGAAGTCATTGGTTCTGTGGATCTGCGGGCGAAGAGTTTTCCCGATAACCATGAGGTCGAAACTGGCTCGTGGATCTACCACCGCCTTCAGGGCCGCGGGATAGGTACGCAGGTTCGCCACGCCGCTGCGGTCTTTTGTTTTGATTACTTGGGTGCGCGCACGTTGCGCTCCGAATGGGAGCCGGGGAACGAGGCGTCGCAGGCTGTATCACGCAAGCTGGGGTACACCATCGAAGGCAATAAGGCCGTGCTGAGCAAAGAAGATTACCAGCCGGGGCCGGAAGTGATTGTGGCCGGGATGAGTGAGGAACTGCGCGAGCTTTTGGGAGCAAACTACGCAGTATGACGAATGATTCGTGAAAATGGGAGAGTATCGACTCGTTTTCACGGATACTTGTATAATATTGGCATGCTTAACGCGCGGACCGCCTCAAAAATTGACGCTCTTCTTGATCAATATGCAGCGTTGCGGGAGGACAACTCCGAGGCCATTGCAGAGATAGCACGCGCAGAGGTAGCGGAGTCGGTGTATAACTCGAACGCCATTGAGAATTCCACGTTGACTTTGGAAGACACCGAGAACATCTTGGCGGGGTTCACCACCAGAGCGCACGATTTACGGGAAGTCTTTGAGGCCAAAAACCTGGCGGACGTGACTGAGGAACTTATTCGGGGCGTCGGTAAGCTCGATGCAAACCTCATTCTGCGATTGCATGGCATATTGCTTCGCGGCATCAATGACGACTGGGCGGGGCACTTTCGTCGAAGGGGGGAGTGGGTTCGCGTGGGCGCTCATATGGGGGCCAACCCTGAATACGTGGACAGGCTGGTGGACACAGCCATTGCCGAATACTACGAGGACACCAGCTTCTTTGTTGACCGAATCGCGCGGTTTCATGCGGAATTTGAAACCATCCATCCTTTTTCAGACGGCAATGGGCGCATCGGGCGCGTCATTATCAATCAACAGCTCTTGGAGCTAGGGGCACCGCCCATCATCATTCCGAACAAGGGAAAAGAGCGCCACTATTACCCTGTGTTCCGTGGCTACCCAGTTAGTGGGGACTTCTCTGCGCTGAGCACGCTCATCGCGCGGCAACTCGTCGAGTCCCTACACAAGCGCATAACGCTCATGACCGCGCCGAAGGTGATTCGCCTAGCGGAATGGGCAAAGGCTAATGGCGTTTCTGGGTCCGCGGCCGCCAATAAGGCGGCGCGGGGTACCATCCCGGCCTTCCGGCAGCGCGGAACGTGGATGATTGATGCGCAGTATGGCAGTGACAACAAAGGCCGTGGCTAGGCGTTCTCCTCGTTGTCGAAGCGCTTGCGCAAGTCCCGCACGTACTGGCCCACCTCGGGGCCTTCGTATTCGCCGACGACCTCGGAGACCTCGCCCACCGAGCGAATCTGGCCGTGGTCGATCCACAGGGCGGTATCGCACAGCTGCGCCAGGAAGTCGTTGGAGTGGGAGGCAAAGACCAGGATGCCGGAGCGCTTCACCAGGTCCTGAAGACGGACGCGGGCCTTGGCCATAAAAGCGGCGTCGACGGCGCCGATGCCTTCGTCGAGAAGCAGGATCTCCGGCTCAATGGAGGTCACCACGCCCAGCGCTAGGCGCACGCGCATACCGGTGGAGTAGGTGCGCAACGGCATGGAGAGGTAATCACCCAGCTCAGAGAATTCCGCGATCTCATCCATCTTGGCCTTCATCTGCTTGATGGTCTGGCCCAGGAAGAGGCCGCGGATGATGATGTTGTCGTAACCGGAAACCTCCGGGTCCATGCCCACGCCGAGGTCAAAGACGGGGGCCACGCGTCCGCGCACGTTGGCGGCGCCGCGGGTGGGCTCGTAGATACCGGAGAGCAGGCGCAGCAAGGTTGTTTTGCCCGCGCCGTTGTGGCCGACGAGGCCGACGCGGTCGCCCTCACGCAGGTGGAGGTTGATGTCCTTGAGCGCTTCCACCATGACCACGTTCTGGTCATTCTTGCCAATGGAGCCACCGGCCGTGGAGAGCATCGCCTTCTTGAGAGAGCGGGACTTGGCATCAAAGATGGGAAAGTCCACGCAAGCGTTATACGTATCAATGGAAACCATGGACGATCCTTTCTAGACCCAGTAGGAGACGCGGAAGCGCCACTGGCGCATGGCCAAGCCGGCGATGAGCAGGCCGGCGACGGTGCAGCCGATGACGATGAGCCAGTGATAGCCGGCGACGGGTTCACCAATCATGGGGGCGCGGATGATCTCCATGTAGTGATACAGCGGGTTGATCTCAGCGATGCGTGCGCGGCTGGCCACGGCACCTCCCTGATCCTTCAGGGTGTTGGTCATCCACACGATCGGCGTGACGTAGAAGAGCAGCTGGGTTAGAGCCTCCAGCAGCGGGGCAACGTCGCGGAAGCGGGTGGCGATGATGCCGAAGAACATGGCCACCCACACGCCGTTCACCAGGAAGAGTGCCAGTGCCGGGATGAACAGGAAGAACTCCCAGCCCAAGTGGCGCGGGAAGATAAGAATGAGCAACAGCCAGATGATGAGGTTGTGACCCAAGAAAAGGGTTTGCCGCCAGACCAAGCGGTAGACGTGCACCGACAGTGGCGCGGGCAGCTGTTTGATTAGGCCCTCGTTGTCGATGAAGACCGTCGAGCCTTCTTTGATGGCGCCCGAAATGAAGTTCCACATAATCAGGCCCACGGTCACGTGGGGCAGGAACTCCGCCACGGGGATCTGGAAGAGCATGGAGTACAGCAGGCCAAGCGCCGCGGCCATCACGCCGGTCGCGATGGTGATCCAGAACGGACCCAGCACCGAGCGGCGGTAGCGCTGCTTGATGTCTTGGATGCCCAGCTTGAACCACAGCTCGCGCTGGCGAGCGCCTTGCAGGAGATCGGCGAAGGCCGCCGACATGGTCATGGAACGCGAGGCCGGCTCCTCGCCGGGTGCAGGCGCGGAGGTCATGCGGGCGACGTCGTCACGCAGGTTTTTCTTGTCTTGCACGCCCTTCACCCTAGCGCGCACGTCCCACAAACACCTACACACACGCCCGTAACCTGGGAAAACACGGGCGAGCTGGGAAAACCGAGGGTTAGGAAAGATTCAGGTGGGGCGTATAGAGTAGGGGGCGTTCATCCGCATCGGAAGGAAGGGTTGAAGCATGACGGAACAGTATGACGTCGCCAGCGTGCGAGGTCTTTACACTGGTCTGTCCGATGGTTGGACCTACCTGAACGCGCATGCCGCGCCGCAGATTGCGGAGCGCGTGGCCTCTGGTGTTGCCCGTTCTTTCCGCATGTCCGCCACGGTGAAGCCGCTGGAGGACGCCGTGGGTGCGCACTCGGCGCACAACGATCCGGGGGAGCTCCACGCGGCAGACATGTATGCCTCCGCGCGCCGGGCGGTGGCGGATCTCACGGGTGCCACGGCGGAACGGGTCATCCTGGGCCCGTCCTTGCCGGTGCTTTACCAGTCCTTGGGCGTTGCACTGCGCCCGCTGCTGCGCCGCCAGTCTTCGGTGGTGCTCTCCCGCTTTGATTCGCCGGAGATGACACGCGCGTTTGAGCACGTGGGTGCTGATATTCGGTGGGCGCAGCCGGATTTGGGTACGGGCGAGCTCCCAGCCTTCCAGTACGCCGATCTGGTTGATGGCTCGACGCGATTCGTCGCTTTTTCCGCCGCGCACGAGCTGCTGGGCACGGTCACGCCGGCCTCGGACATAGTTGATGCGGTCCATGAGCGTTCGCGCGCATGGGCGCTTGTCGACGTCTCATCGATCGCCCCCTACCGTCTCCTCGACTTTGATGCGATTGGGGCAGACATTCTTGGTGTGGATGTGGGCGCGCTGGGTGGCCCGCAGATGGCGGCGCTGGTCTTCCGCGATACCGCGATGTTCCGCCGCCTCGATGAGATTGTCGTTGGCCCGGTCTCCGCGGGCTTGGCGGGTGGCGTTGGGCCCTTGGTGGATCATCTGGCAGAACTTGCCGGCGGGGAGCGCGGTTCGCGCCGCGTGCGCCTGACGCGTTCGATGGAAGCCCTCGCGGGTTACATGGAGGATCTCACGGGGGATCTCTATAGCTTGTTGGGCACGCTGCCGGCCGTTCACATCCTTGGCGTGACGGGGGAGGCGGCTGCCGACGCCTCCGATGACCGCCTCCCGCGCCTGACCTTCGCCGTGCGCGATGTGCCTGCGGACGTGATCCACCGCCGCCTCTTCGATAATGGGTTGGTGACTACCATCGCCCCGCACACCCCACTGCTTACGGAGATGGGTGTGGAGGAGGTTGGCGGTGCCGTCACGGTTTCGCTGAGCCCGTTCAGCACGTACCACGACGTAGAGCACCTCACCCGCGTCGTGGCGTCGCTGGCTTAGACCTCGAGGACGAGCTTGCCCGTGACCTCGCCGGAGTCGAGGGCTTTGTGGGCTTCGGCGGCGCGGGCAAGCGCATACGTCGCGTGCAGGTGGTGCTTGACGCTGCCGTCTTCCAACCAAGGCCAGACATTTTTGACGGTGTCCGCAACGATGGCGGCCTTGCCCTCCAGCGAGCGGGAGCGCAGCGTGGTGCCCTGCAGGGTCAGGCGCTTGTTGAGGAGGATGGCCATGTTGAGCTCGGCCTTCGTGCCACCCTGCATTCCGATGGTGACCATGTGGCCGCCCTTAGCCAGCGCGATGAGGTTCTTCTTGAGGTACTTCGCGCCCATGATGTCGAGGATGACATCGCACTGGTTCTTCAGTTCCTCGGCGAAGTCCTGTTCGTTGTAGTTGATGAGGATGTCCGCGCCGAGTTCCTTGCAGGTCTCGAGTTTTTCGTCCGAGCCAGCCGTCACCGCGACGGTGGCGCCGAGGTTTTTCGCCACCTGGATGGCGAAGGTGCCGATACCGCCCGCGCCGCCGTGGATGAGGATGGTTTGGCCCTTGTTTAGTTTCGCCTCCATCGCGATATTGGACCACACGGTGCAGGCCACCTCGATGACGGAGGCGGCCTCGGCAAAGGAATAGCCGTTGGGGATGGGCAGCAGTTGGCCCTTGGGTACGGCGACGTATTCGGCATAGCCGCCGCCGGCCAGTAGCGCGCCGACCTTGGAGCCAACCGCGACGTCGGTGTTGCCGGCGTCGACGACTTCGCCTGCGGCTTCGAGGCCGATAATCTCCGAAGCACCCGGCGGCGGCGGGTAGTGCCCGCGGGCCTGGAGCAGGTCGGCGCGGTTTACGCCGGCGGCTTTGACTTTAACGAGGACTTCGCCGGCAGCTAGTTCTGGTGTGGCGACATCCCCCAACTCCAGCGAGTGCGGGTCGTCCAGATTGGTCTGAATGATGGCTTTCATGCCACACCACCGTACTTAAATCCAATCATCCTCGACCAGGAAGGCATTGACCGCGATGGCTGCGGCGTTGGCTTCGCCCATCGCTACCGCGACCTGTGCCGGTGGGTTGACCACGTTGCCCACCGCCCAGATGCGCGGGTGGCTGGTGGCACCGGCGAGGCCCGTTTTGATCAGGCTGCCGCCCATGCCCGACGGCGGGCTGTGGCGGTCAAGGTTGAGGTCAGCGAGAAACTCATCGTGCGGGTGAGGGACAGGCATGTAGAACAGTGCATCGACGGCATGGGTTGTGCTCCCAACCAGGACTTTTCCGTCCTGGAAGGCGGTGACGGGGCCGTCGACAAGCGCAATGCCCCGCCGGGTCAGGTCAGCGCGCTGTTCCTCGGTGAGCTTCATGCCGTTGGTGAAGAAGGTGATGTCCTTGGACCACTGGCGCAGGAGCGCTGCATGGTGCAGGGAGAACTCGCCGATGCAGAGAACACCGAGTTTCTTGTCGGCGACCTCGAACCCGTGGCAGTAAGGGCAGTGGAGGACTGTATCTGCCCAGTTTTCTTCGAGTCCCGGGATGTTTGGATGTACGTCGTCCACACCGCTGGCGACGATGATGGAGCGGGCCGCGACGGTATCTCCATTACTCAATGTGGCGGTGAGTGTTCGGTCATTATCGGTGACGGAATCCACGGTGGTGTTGACGATCTGTACGCCGTAGTTGCGCAGCTGCTCCTTACCGCGCTCCTGGAACTCGAGTGGTGGTGTGCCCTCGAGGGCGATGACACCATGGATTTCGTGGGCGAAGCGATTGCGGGGAGTGGTGGAATCAACAACGGGGACACTGCGGCGGGCGCGGACCATGACCAGTGCTGCCTGAAGGCCGGCCGCGCCACTGCCGATGATGAGGGTATCGACTGTCTGCATAGGCCCGAGTAAACCAGAGCAAGGTATATGCGGCAATGGCTTTCAGTAGGTTGCGCTTTGCACAACGTGATGAGCCGAATTCTTCTCCCGCGGCGGAGTCTAGTACTCTGAATGTGTTGCGCGCGGTGCATGCTGACGCGTGACGAGGAGGCGTGGCAGAGCGGCCGAATGCACTGGTCTTGAAAACCAGCGTGGGGAAACTCACCGCGGGTTCAAATCCCGCCGCCTCCGCCAATTGTTTTGGGGGTCATTTGTAGCGGCTTTGCTTCTGTCCCATGCGGCTGTAACGAAGCTCAGAACGCATCCTGCCAGTAGGAATCCGCTAATTTGCAGGTGGGTGGCCGAGTTTCCGCCGCCGCCAGCCACGACGAGGAAAATCGAAAATGCAATCGCGACAAGGCAGTGGATGACCAACCGGCTATGCGCTCCAAGGTGGCATTGCGGCCAAGCTTTCTCGATAGCCCAGCTCACTGCTGCGAGAATGACATAAAAGACGATTCCCGCTAAGGCTCCTGGAACTAGGTAGAGCATGGATTCATCTCCTCTCGGGGGGAATAATGGTTGTGGTAAGGAAGGCGGTTTCGTGATGTCAGAGGATAACTATTCGGCGTGGGTAGAGACTGATTATCTTTTCGGCTCCCCAGTCAATGCTCGCCGGCTATTGGAGTCTTACGAGCAAGTGCTAGACGGAAAGGCTAAGGAGCACGACATCGATCTAGCTGTGTAAGAACTATCTTCCGATCGAAGTGGAGTATTCACCTTCTGGCAGGGTGGAACCGGTTTTGTTTATCTGAGAGGAATTTTACCTATTTCCGGTAAACATCTCGTCGGTGAGCAATGCGCAGGACGAGCACCACGAGTTTTCCGTCTAAGATTTCATAAACTACGCGATAGTGTCCGACTCGAATTCTGTACAGGTCGTCTGAGGCTCTTAGCTTCTTTACTCCATCAGGGCGAGGGGTAACGGCCAAGTCTTCGATTGCAGCAAGTAGTCGCCTCTGTGTCGGCCTGTCGAGCTTGCGTAGCTCCTTGGCTGCGGATGCCTTATAGGTGATGTGATAAGTGGAGTCAGCCATAGAAGGCGATTAGGTGAGTCCGAGTTCTTTTTTGAGGTCTTCGTGTGAAATCTCTACGGCTTCTCCTCGGGCAATCTCTGCGGTCTGAACATCCTCACGATCTTCTAGTGCTTCGACTGCGCGGGCGAAAAATGAAGGAGAGACGACAAAAGCGCGAATCCGGCTTCCACGACTAGTGATGGCGACGGGTGTGTGCTGTGCCTCTTCAAGAACTTGGCTTTGGGATTGGCGGAATTGGCTGGATGCCACTGACATCGTTTTCATACTGCAAATGTACATCTTGTACATTTCGGTGGGCAAGGGCCGCGGGGTTTCTGGTTGCTACTCGTCTTTGCCATCGATCCGCCCCGCCAAGATGCGAGGCAGCGCCTCCGCTGCGGTGGCGGTGACCACCACGCTGGCAAGCGGCGAGAGGTCCGTGGGCTGCGGGGTGACTTCCACGATGGGGATGCCGCGCGCGTGGGCAATCTGCGGCAGGCCGGCGGCGGGATAGACCACGCCGGAGGTACCCACAATGAGCAGCGCGTCCGCGGTGGACATGCGGCGTTCGGCCTCGGCCCATTCGTCGTTGGGCAAAGCCTCACCGAACCACACCACGCCTGGGCGTACGAGCCCGCCGCACACGGGGCACTCGGGTGGAGTGATGCTCTCGACCGGTTTCTTCGGCAGCGCAATGTCCTCGTCGTACGGTGTATCGCAGTCGGTGCAGCGGAAGGCGAATAGGGAGCCGTGTAGGTGGACCACGTCCTGGCTTCCGGCGCGCTCGTGCAGGTTATCGATATTTTGCGTGGTCACCGTCATGCCGCGTGCGGCAGCAATCGCGCGGTGCCCGGCGTTGGGTTCGGCCCGCTGCGCCAGCTGGGCGCGCCACAGGTACCAGGCGAACATGGGCTTTGGTTCATTACGCCATGCGCTTATCGACGCCATCGCGACCGGATCCACGTTCTCCCAGATGCCCGTCTGCGCATCGCGGTATGTGGCGATGCCGCTATCCGCACTCATACCCGCGCCGGTGAACACCTCAACGTGGGTGGCATCAGAAAGAATCGAGTGTGCGCGCTCAAACAGGTGCTCCATGCATCTAGAGTACGTCGATGAGCACGCAGAATGCTATGGATACGAGAAGGGCAATGCCCATGCGCCACAGGTAGCGCCGTCCCGGTTCGTGGGCGGTGTTGATCTGCAGCTTCGAAGGATTCGTGGAAAAGACTGCCATGCACATCGGGTCTTTAGGTTCTTTGTAGACTCCCATGCCACCGGCAAAGCGGAGTGCTTCGTTGCGAACCTGTTCATCATCGTCGGTTGGTATGGCTTTCACGGCCTTCGCAGATGTCAGCGTTAATCGGACGCCTTGAATCATGATGAACAGGGTGAAGGCTATCCACGCGGCCACGAGGAGAAAGCCCGAGAAGGGGATGTCCGGTACAACCGTGCAGACCGCGGTGAGGCACACGCAGGTCGTCATGGCGAACACTGTCTGGGCGATGAAGGTGGTGGTCTTTTCAGCGATCAGCTCCGCGCGCTGTGCGGTGACCTCGGAGAAAGGAAGCGCTGACTCCGCCGGAACCCGTGTTGTCTTTCGCGCCAGCGAGACCGGTGGCACGCACAACGGCAGCGCAATGGCGAATACAACGCCAATCCACACCAAAGCGGTGGCGTTGAAGAAAGACTTGGGTTCGAAGCGGTCCGGGTTGCCCGAGCCATCGAAGTGGACCGGGATGGGATCAGGCACCGAATCCCAGCGCAGCAGCATGTACCCCAGCGTGAGAGCACACACCACAGCGGTGGCGACGTAATACTGGCGGCTTCTCATGGCAGTAAGCTTACAAGGCGGCAGGCCGAGGACCTCTGCGAAAGGCGTCTGGCAAATGGCATCTGTCAAAAGGCATCTTTGGGATTAAAAACGCCATTTGCGCGGGGTAAAAGGCGTTTATGGCTCTGAAAACGCCTTCTGGTTGATGCCTTTTACAAGATGCCATGTGGGCAGAGGAGACTGAGCAGGGGTTTGGTCTATGTGTCGTTGTGCTCCTGCCAGGCATCGATGCCGCCGCGCAGTGAGTAGACGTTGCTGAAGCCGCGGGCGCGCAGGCCGTCGACTGCTTGCGCGGAGTAGAAGATGGTGACACCTGCAGCGGTAGCGCTATAGCGCATATCAGAGCCGTTGCGTTGAGGAAAGACTTCGGATCGAAGCGGTCAGGGATGGGACCTGGGGCCGAGTCCTTGCGCCGCAGTTTGGCCCCAGCGTAAGAGCACACACCGCAGTGGTGGCGACGTAATACTGGCGGGTCTGCATGACAGTGAGCTTTCAAGGCGGCCGGCTGAGTTTTCCGCGTTACATGGTCTGGGTGAGCAGGTAGAGTCGAGTCCAAGCTGACCTAGAACCGGAAAGGACAGTAGCCGGCAATGGAACCTTATGTTGGAATTGTCGTGATGGAGCTTGCTAAGAAGTCCAGTTCATCTGCCCAAAGCTTCTTCCGCGAGGACTTTTATATTGTGTATGCGGAGTCGGACGAGAAGGCTCGAGAACGCGTTGAAGCGATGGCGAACGAGCAGGCCGATGGTGAGGACGTGAAGGTACGGCACATCGTGGATGTCGCGCCAGCCCTCTATGGTTATGTAGACCGCGATTGTGATCTCTACTCGCGGCACTTTGCGAGCCTAGAGGACTACGAGCGTTTCGAGATGAAGCTCGGCGGAACCGACCCGCTGGCTGATTAATCGTAGACTTCGCGTCGGTGATCTAAGTCAACAACGGTGACCGTGACTGTGTTTTCGTATATTGCCGCGATAACGCGGTAGTCCCCGACTCACCAGTGCCACAGGCCGGATTTATCCCCCACGAGACGCTTGCCGCGCGAGCGCGGGTCTTCGAGTTCTGCCACTTCGCGAAGAAACCTGCTGACTCTCTTCTGCGTTGGTTTGTCTAACTTTCGGAAGGCTTTTGCACCGCGCGGCGTGAAGCTAATTCTCCACGCCACATTCAGCCTCTAGGTCTTCAAGAGAAATGGTCTCTAGCTCGCCACGGCGTGCGGCCTCGGCCTCGGCCTCCAGCGCATAGACGTATTCCAACTGGTCCAAGTAAGCGTCAAGTGCCTTTCGGAGGTAAAACGCGCCAGAACGTCCAGTCTTGGACGCCAAAGAATCAAGGCGCTCCTTTTGCTCTGCGTCAATACGCAAACTGATAACTGAACTACTCATGTAAACATGATTACACGAGGTGAAGTCCCATGTCTAGACCCCATCGCGATGAGATTCTTGCCAGGCATCGATGCCGCCGCGCAGAGAGTAAACGTTGCTGAAGCCGCGGGCGCGCAAGGCCTCGACTGCTTGGGAGGAGCGCAGGCCGCTGGCGCAGTAGAGGACGGCGAGGTCGGCGGGGTCGATGGGCGGGTTGTGGCCAGCGAGGATGTCATCGAGTGGGAAGTGCTGCGAGCCGGGAATGAGGGAGGTAGCGCGTTCGGGGGCGGTGCGGACGTCGATAAGCGTGGCGTCCTCAGGGATCTCGCGGACGTCGGTGGGGTTGTCGGGGCGCGTCGGGACGGCGCCGTTGGCGCGTACGGGGATGTATTCCCAGGTACCGGCGAGGGAATCGTAGTAGCCCAGCGTGCCGATGAGCGGGGTGCCGATGCCGGTGAGGAGCTTGAGGGCCTCCACCGCTAGGGCGGAGCCGGCCACGCCGACGACCGGTCCCATCACTCCGGCCTGTGAGCAGGAGGGTACCTGCGGGTCGGTGGGGAAGAGGTCCTCGTAGACCGGGCCGTGGCCGGAGTGGAAGACGGTGAGCTGCGCGTCGTATCCCAGCAGCGATGCCCACACGTGCGGAATGCCCAGCTCATGGGCGGCCCAGGAGGCCAGGTGGCGGGAGTAGAAGTTATCGGTGCCGTCGATGATGAGGTCAGCGCCGCGCAGTTGCTCCAAGGCGGTATCAGGCGTGAGGCGCGAGAACTGCTCGACGGTGCACTCGGGGTTGAGGGCGCTCAAGGCTTCAGCGGCGGATTCAGTCTTGGGCTGGCCCACGGTCGCCGTGCTGTGGATGACTTGGCGGTGCAGGTTGGAGAGGGAGACGGTGTCGTCGTCGAAAAGCAGGATGCGCCCCACGCCTGCGCCTGCCAGGTAGAGAAGGGCAGGCGAGCCCAGGCCGCCGGCACCGATGACGGCGACTGTGGAAGCGCGAAGTCGTTGCTGTGTGGAGGTTCCCCAGAGGGCTTCCTGACGTGCGTAGCGTGAACTCATTCTGAAGTGCTCCGAGTTTTCCTAGACTTTTGCCTTGATTTCTATTGTTTCCTGCAGTGGATTCTGATTAAAGAATTCGGTTTCAATCCCGGTTGGTGTCGATATTCTAAGCTCTGGCGGAATCGTGCTTCGTCCTACCTCGACGCTCACTCGAACGTCATGCACGCCCTTGATGGCCACCAGTGTGTTGACCTTGATGACGAGTTCATCTTTGTCAGAAATGTCGGCTAGGCGCATCAGCCAGGCAGTGGACTTGCGATTTCCATGCGAGGTAAAGAGCAGAAAATAAAGCTCTTCTAGGCATTATTCCGTCCGTTTATCGAAAGGGTAAATAGACATCGGAATTGTGTATGCACCTTTTGCAGTACCACCTTGCATAAGCTGGCTAAGCTTCGCGATATGCGCGCCATCCTTATCCGCAGCTGGGTCTTTGAATGTAAAAGAATGTACGCGAAGCTCCTCAGCACCTTCAATCGGCTGAGTCACGATATATAGATTTCCGCCGTCGATAGTTGCAGATACAGGACGGCGATCTGCGCCGATTAGCGGTTCAGTTTCTTTAACTTCCTGACGCTCGAGATCAAGTGCCACGATCGTTCCTCGACTCGTAAAGTACGACACGCTTCCTTCTTCGTAGCGAGAGGACCTATTTACGCCTGGTATCGGCAGCCTTTCGATATTTCCTTCGTGTTTTAAAGTTGGTTTTTCATTCGAGGTACCAACCGAGACAACATACGCACCACCAGTATCGTCAGGAAAAGAAATATATGATTTTTCTTTCCCACACCCAAGAGCAGAGAAGTATTCGGATGCGACTGTTCCGGCAGGTATATCAAGGCGAGATTCAGACAACAACCCGTCGACTCCCATACGCACAAGCGTTAAACCGCTTCCGTCATCTTCATCACGTTCTATCCAGACAGCTTTTTCATCAGTACAAGCCCTTAACGCGACTGGTCTCCTATCGCGAGTTACCGTGCTTGTAGATTCCTTAGTTGCGAGCACTATGCGGCTCGCATACGGACTATCGCTCGGACCTGACCCCTGTTTGGTAGACACCTGA
>NZ_KV806778.1:0-218 GCF_001811845.1 Corynebacterium sp. HMSC062E11 | reverse complement strand
TTGTATTGAGTTGTTGTTTGTTGTTTGGTGTCGGCGGTTTCTTACTCTCCCACAACCTCCCGGTTGCAGTACCATCAGCGTTAGCAGGCTTAGCTTCCGGGTTCGGAATGGGTACCGGGCGTTTCCCTGCTGCTATAGGCCACCGACAAACACTTAGGGCAACGGCTGGTTGCTGGTGTTGTGTCAGATACTGTGTAGTGGACGCGAACACGGCAGTG
>NZ_KV806777.1:0-3139 GCF_001811845.1 Corynebacterium sp. HMSC062E11 | reverse complement strand
TTGCCGCGGCTTCGGCGGTGTGCTTGAGCCCCACTACATTGTCGGCGCAGGACCACTCGACCAGTGAGCTATTACGCACTCTTTCAAGGATGGCTGCTTCTAAGCCAACCTCCTGGCTGTCTTCGCGATCCCACATCCTTTTCCACTTAGCACACCCTTAGGGGCCTTAACCGGCGATCTGGGCTGTTTCCCTCTCGACTATGAAGCTTATCCCCCACAGTCTCACTGCCGCACAACACAATTAGTGGCATTCGGAGTTTGGCTGACATTGCTAAGATTGTAGTCCCGCTCAACCAACCAGTAGCTCTACCTCCACCAAGCTAATGCGACGCTGCACCTAAATGCATTTCGGGGAGAACCAGCTATCACGGAGTTTGATTGGCCTTTCACCCCTACCCACAGCTCATCCCCGCAGTTTTCAACCTACGTGGGTTCGCGCCTCCACAGCATCTTACTACTGCTTCACACTGGCCATGGGTAGATCACCCCGCTTCGGGTCCAGGACATGCCACTAAACACCCCATGAGGATTCGGTTTCCCTACGGCTACCCCACACGGGTTAACCTCGCGACATGCCGCTGACTCGCAGGCTCATTCTTCAAAAGGCACGCCATCACACACAACAGGTGCTCTGACGGATTGTAAGCACATGGTTTCAGGAACTATTTCACTCCCCTCCCGGGGTACTTTTCACCATTCCCTCACGGTACTCATACACTATCGGTCACACTGAGTATTTAGGCTTACCGGGTGGTCCCGGCAGATTCACAGCAGATTCCACGAGCCCGCTGCTACTCGGGCAACCCAACAACCTATGCATTGAAGCCTTCAACTACGGGACTATCACCCTCTACGGTGGGCGTTTCCACACCACTTCACCTAACAACAACACACAAGCAAACCAGTGGTAGCTGATTCACATTGGGGCCCACAACACCGCACACACAACCCCTACCAAGTATCACATGCACACGGTTTAGCCTCATCCACGTTCGTTCGCCACTACTAGCAGAATCATATTTTATTTTCTTCTCCTACGGGTACTGAGATGTTTCACTTCCCCGCGTAAACCCCCACAACAGCTATGAATTCACTGAAGGGTAACACCCCATAACAGGTGCCAGGTTTCCCCATTCGGACATCCTCGGATCAACGCTCTATTGACAACTCCCCGAGGCTTAACGCAGCCTTACACGTCCTTCATCGGCCCAGCATGCCAAGGCATCCACCATGCGCCCTAAATAACGAACACACAACCAACACAACAACCACCACAAACATGGCAATCAAACTGTGCTGGTGTGAACACACAAAACACAAAAGAACAAAGAAATCACACAAACCATGACCCACCACCAACACAAAAGAAGATGGAAAGCACATGGTTAAATGCTCGCGTCCACTATACAGTTCTCACACAACACCCCACACAAGACAACAACCACACCAAAAAGAACAAGCAGTTATTGAAACTTACGTGGGTTACAACCAGGGAACAATGCCCCAGACACCCAACAATGCACCAAGCACTCATCTATACGCGATTAACACGTGTGTTAGTTGAATCATCATTCTGGTTAAGATGTATCTCCACCCGATTATCAATCGGTGGCAGTAAAACAATCGTCTACATAAACCACCAAGCGAATGAGAATAAACACTCACACGCTATACAGCACCAACTGGTGCTCAATTAAAGCTCCTTAGAAAGGAGGTGATCCACCCGCACCTTCCGGTACGGGTACCTTGTTACGACTTCGTCCCAATCGCCGATCCCACCTTCGACAGCTCCCTAACAAGTTTAGGCCACTGGCTTCGGGTGTTACCAACTTTCATGACGTGACGGGCGGTGTGTACAAGGCCCGGGAACGTATTCACCGCAGCGTTGCTGATCTGCGATTACTAGCGACTCCGACTTCATGGGGTCGAGTTGCAGACCCCAATCCGAACTAAGACCGGCTTTCAGCGATTCGCTCCACCTCACAGTGTCGCTGCGCGTTGTACCGACCATTGTAGCATGTGTGAAGCCCTGGACATAAGGGGCATGATGATTTGACGTCATCCCCACCTTCCTCCGAGTTAACCCCGGCAGTCTCTCATGAGTCCCCAACCAAATGCTGGCAACATAAGACAAGGGTTGCGCTCGTTGCGGGACTTAACCCAACATCTCACGACACGAGCTGACGACAACCATGCACCACCTGTACACCAACCACAAGGGACACTACATCTCTGCAGCAATCTGGTGTATGTCAAGCCCAGGTAAGGTTCTTCGCGTTGCATCGAATTAATCCACATGCTCCGCCGCTTGTGCGGGCCCCCGTCAATTCCTTTGAGTTTTAGCCTTGCGGCCGTACTCCCCAGGCGGGGCGCTTAATGCGTTAGCTACGGCACAGAAGACGTGGAAGCCCCCTACACCTAGCGCCCACCGTTTACGGCATGGACTACCAGGGTATCTAATCCTGTTTGCTACCCATGCTTTCGCTCCTCAGCGTCAGTAACTGCCCAGAGACCTGCCTTCGCCATCGGTGTTCCTCCTGATATCTGCGCATTTCACCGCTACACCAGGAATTCCAGTCTCCCCTACAGCACTCAAGTTATGCCCGTATCGCCTGCACGCCCGAAGTTAAGCCCCGGAATTTCACAGACGACGCGACAAACCACCTACGAGCTCTTTACGCCCAGTAATTCCGGACAACGCTCGCACCCTACGTATTACCGCGGCTGCTGGCACGTAGTTAGCCGGTGCTTCTTATACAGGTACCGTCACAAAAAGCTTCGTCCCTGTCGAAAGGAGTTTACAACCCGAAGGCCGTCATCCCCCACGCGGCGTCGCTGCATCAGGCTTCCGCCCATTGTGCAATATTCCCCACTGCTGCCTCCCGTAGGAGTCTGGGCCGTATCTCAGTCCCAATGTGGCCGTACACCCTCTCAGGCCGGCTACCCGTCGACGCCTTGGTAGGCCATTACCCCACCAACAAGCTGATAGGCCGCGAGCTCATCTTGCACCGAAAAAACTTTCCAACCACCACACTAAAGGCAGTTCATATCCGGTATTAGACCCAGTTTCCCAAGCTTATCCCAGAGTGCAAGGCAGATCACCCACGTGTTACTCACCCGTTCGCCACTCGAGTACCCC
>NZ_KV806776.1:0-933 GCF_001811845.1 Corynebacterium sp. HMSC062E11 | reverse complement strand
TGGTAGTCCTTTGCGCAGGGTGTGGATGATGCGTTCCATAAGCTTTTTGCCTTCCGATTTCCTCGGATGCGCGTACGCTGTGATCATGTCTTGGTAGACCAACCACGTTACTTCCAGGCACACGTAGTCGTCATCGGTGGCCCACAGCATTTCTAAGCGTTGCTTTTGCCGCTCGGTGAGATAGTTCGTCCTGGTCAACAGCGTGCGCCGGTGCTTGTACAGTGGGTCATCTTTGCGTCCGCGGCGTCCGGTGGTCTCACGTTGGAGTCTTTGTCGGCAACTGGTGAGCTTGTCGGCTGCCAGATGCACCACATGGAAAGGGTCCATGACTTTGTCCGCTTGTGGTAGTTGTTCCTCGACTGCGGTGGCATATCCGGTGAACCCATCCATGGTCACCACCTGTATCTGCTCCCGGAAGCTGGGGTCGCGCTCTTTAAGCCACCCGCTGAGCACATCTGCGGACCTGCCCGGTCGCATGTCTAACAAACGAGCAGGCCCACGCCCGTCCACCAGCGGGGTGAGGTCAACAAGTATGGTCACCAGGTTTGATGCCTGGCCTGGTTTTCTGGTGTGTTTCCATACGTGTTCATCGACTCCAAGGATACGAACCCCGTCTAGGTGACAAGGGTCGCCGTAGACAAGCTGGCGGCAGGCATCCAGCGCGACTTGGTTGACCAGGTCCCAGCCCACACCGAGTGCTTTGGCGGTGGCTGACACACTCATCCGGTCAATAGCAAGGCGCTGCAAGATCCAGCGGGTGACCCGGTGCGTGAGCTTGGCGCCGTCATCAGCGCAGGTTAAAGATTCTTGGAAGATCTTTCTCTTACATGAGGCGGCTGTACACCGGAATCTAGGGACTTTTACGTGCAGCCTAGTGGGGAATCCAACAACAGGAAGATCAACGAGTCGACGGGTGATGTGGTCGCGTAACTT
>NZ_KV806775.1:0-27983 GCF_001811845.1 Corynebacterium sp. HMSC062E11 | reverse complement strand
CCGGAAAACAACACGTTTTGTCGTTTAGGCCCAGTCTTCATCCTAAAAATGCGCGAGACCCGTGCCCCATAAACGGGCATCCCGGTAACTCGCGCTCAAAGACAATCTTAGCGGAGTGTCGGTGTTTTCTAGAGACGTTCGTAGTAGAAGATCCGAAAAACATGCGCCGTTTTGTTGACGTGCCACAGTCTTGCATGGTGCAGGATTTTGAGCCCAGTGCACCATCTAGTGCACCAAGTGGCGATTTCAGTACAAAATGAAGAAGACCCCTACCAGGATATTCCCTGGTAGGGGTCGGAAGTTGGTAGCGGGGGCAGGATTCGAACCTACGACCTCTGGGTTATGAGCCCAGCGAGCTACCGAGCTGCTCCACCCCGCGTCGAGATGTACTTCCGAACATCAAGCGCTTCAGCACACTGTGGTTAATCACTGGGATTGTTACCCCGTGTGCCGGCGACTCATGTAACTATACAGACGCCATGGCGCCTACCCAAATCCCCTGGGCAGGCGCCATTTTTCTGGACTATGCGGAGCTACTACTGAGACTGCAGCGAGCGGTACTCCTCCACTGCCTTGTCCAGCTCGTCCAAGGCCTTGCCGTACTCCTCAAAGGAACCGTTCTTAGCCTTGTCCACGCCATCGAGAGCCTTGTTGATGGCGTCGATAGCCTCGCCTTCACTCGATGCCTTCGGAGCGGAGGCCGGTGCGGAAGCGTCGGAGTCCTTGGAGTCAGCCGCATCCTTCTTGTCACCGCCAGCGTTTCCGGCCTGGTCACCGTCCTTGCCGGTATCGCCTTCGATCTCCGTAATGTTCTGAGCGGCCTTCGGGTCGATTCCAACCTGGTCGAGGGCCTCACCGATGGTCGGGGCATAGCCCACACGGCCCTTGTAAGAGACCAGCACGCGCAACAGCTTCGGGAACGCGGACTCTTGGCCCTTACGCTGCGAGTAAATCGGCTCGAGGTAGAGGATCTCCCCATCCCCCACCGGCAGCGCCAAGAGGTTACCGTTCTTCAGATCATTCGACCCCTGCCACAGCGTGCGGTCACGCGCCACCTGGTCGGAAGACATCATCGCGTCCTGCGCCTGCTTCGGGCCCTGGGTCTGGGTATTCGTCGGCAGCACGCGCACGGTGATGTTGCCGTAATTGTCTGGGTCAGAGGACACCGCCATGTGCGCGGAGAGGAACTGACGGTTCAGGCCACGGTAGGAAGTGATGAGCTGGAAGCTCGGCTTCTTGGTCTCCGGATCGGCAGCCAGCACGTAGTACGGTGGCTGGTTCAGACCCTGGGATTCACCGGCGGTGGGGTCCTCCGGCACGGACCAGAAGGCATCGTTGTTGAAGAAGACGCCCGGGTCATCCACGTGGTACTTGGCCAGCAGATTGCGCTGCACCTTGAACATGTCCTCCGGGTAGCGCAGGTGCTGGCGCAGTTCGTCGGAGATCTCCGACTCTGGCTTGACGACGCCCGGGAACACACCCTCCCACGCCTTGAGCACGGGGTCTTCGGTGTCGAACTCGTAGAGATCGACGGTGCCATCGTAGGCGTCGACAGTCGCTTTGACCGAGTTGCGGATGTAGCCCACCTGGTCGTTGACCAAGCGCTGCGTCGTGCCCGTCGGGTTCTGAGTGTCCTGGGTGGTCTCCGTCAGGGAGGTGCGCTGCGAGTACGGCAAGGAATCCAGTGTGGTGTAACCGTCCACGACCCACTTGACGCGGCCGTCGATAACCGCCGGGTAGGTGGAGGAATCCGTGGTCAGCCATGGGGCGACCTTCTCCACGCGCTCGCGCGGATCGCGGTCATAGAGCAGCTTGGATTCCGAGCCAACACGGTCCGAGAGTAGGAAGTTTAGCTCCTGGTATTTCAGGGCGTAGGCGGTGCGGTCGACGATGTTTCCGATGTCTACGCCGCCCTTACCGTCGTAGGTGTAAGTGGAGGTATCGGTATCGTATTCCACCGGTTTATCGCCGGTCTTGCCCACGATGGCGTAGTCCATGCCATCCTGTGCGCTAGCGATCACAGGGCCGAAGTAGGTGCGCGGCTGGTCAACCTTGATGCCGAGGGATTCCTCAGCGTTCTTGGTCTCGCCCTCGCCTTCGGCGTCCTTGCCCGCTTGGGTCTGCAGGTCAGCAACAGTGAAGATGGGGAAACCACCGCGGGCGGAGCCGGCGTCACGAGCCACCTCATCGACGGTATTTGCCTGCGCGGCGATAAAGCCGTTGCCGTGGGTGTACACGGTGTGGCGGTTGATCCAGTTTTGCTGGTTCTCCTGCAGCTCGTTGGGGTCCAGCTCGCGCGCGGCAACCACGAAGTCACGCAGCTCGCCGTCGATTTCATAGCGATCCATGGCTAGCGTTTCTGGGAAGCCGTAGAAGTTCTTCAGCTGCTGCATCTGGGTGAACGTCGGCGCCAAAATGTCCGGGTCCAGCAGGCGCAGGTTGGAGATGGTGGAGTCATCGGAGGCGACCTTGTCATCGGAGACGTCGTCAGCACCCCAGTTCTCTTCGTAGGTCACCTTGTCATCGGTGAGGCCATAAGCAAAACGCGTGGACTCAATGTTGCGGGAGATGGACTCCGCCTCTTTTGCCTGGCGGTTCGGGTTCACGGAGAAGCGCTCCATGATGAGCGGCCAGCCCTGACCAATAACCAGGGAGGACAGCACCATGAGCACCACAGCGAGGCCCGGGATGCGCAGGTCCTTAATCACCACTGCGGAGAAAATTGCCACGGCCACGAACACGCCGATGATCATCAGAATGATCTTCGCCGGCAGGTAGGCGTTGATATCCGTGTAGGAGCCACCCGTAAACAGCGAGTGCTGGTTATACAACAACTCATAGCGGCCCAGCCAGTATCCAGCCACCTGAAGCAGCATCCAGATTCCGGCGGTCACAGCAAGTTGAGTGCGCGCCGACTTAGACAGCGAACCACGCACACCCGCGGCGCGGTTACCCAGGCGAATGCCACCGAGGATGTAGTGCCCCACCAGTGCGATAAGGAAGCACACAGCGACCAGCATGGAGAAAGCATTGACCAACATCGACCACACCGGCAGGCGGAAGGCGTAGAAGCCGAGATCGTGGTTGAACTGCGGGTCAGCCACCCCAAAGTCATGGGAGTTCAGGAAGAGCATGACGGTGCGCCAATTTGCCTGGCCCAGCAGGCCAGAGACAACGCCGACGAGGACTGGGATGACCTTGAGGAAGACCCTCATCGTGCTTTCAATGGATTTGCGATATTGATAAACCGGGGAATTGAAATCCGCCATGTCCATCGAATCGCCGCGCCCGCGCCAGACAATCAGCCCTGCTACGTAGGTGACGGCCGCCGCCACTAGTCCGAAGAAGATGAAGAGCACGATGCGCGTGATCAGGGTCTTGGTGAAGACCCCGCGGTACTCAATCGCGCCGAACCACTTCCAATCCGTGTAGAAGCCCACGAGCATGGGGCCAATGAACAAGAGGACCGCGATGATGGCGACAACCCACGAGAGAAACTTGGGCGGACGTTTCATCGGGGCGGTGGGTCGGTTGAGTCCGGAAGCCAACTCCAGCTCCAATCAAGTGTCGTGCGAATATAGAGGTATCAAGCTTCTAGTCTAGAGAAGCACTATGACCGTCAACGAACAAGGACGCTTATGAGTTCCCAACCTTCCTCCCAGCCCGCTGTACACCGCGCGCTCAACAAGGCCATGCGCGAGGCCGTGGATTTCATCCACGCCGAGGGTTGGGATGCACCTCCTACCCTTTTTGCTCTCGTCCCCACTGAGCTGGTGGCCGCACAGCTCGGTGACGTCGATGACTCCTCTCCCCTCACCCTCGTGGTGCAGGAATTGCCGGAGGGCATCGAGCCGGGCTCGGAGCACCTCGCGGACTACGTCTCGCGGCTGGCGTGGCCGCGGGAGATCGCCGGCGTCATCCTGGCACAGGAGATCATGTTCAAGGACACCGCGGACGCCGCGCTTGGCGACGCCCGCCCCGCGCGCCTCTTCTCCGGAGTCCTGCGGGCTACCGCCATGGCCGGCAGTTCCACAGCCGATTCGGAGGATATCGACGAGGACGGCGCCGAACTCACGCTTCTTCAGCTGCGCCCCACGGAGGAGGAACTGGCAGAAGCTGGCCCCTTCGCGCAGGACGATATTCAGCTGCGCGGCGGCCCGAACGTGGCGCCGGGGGTCATCGCCGCCCTGCGCTACGGATTGGAGCAAGATCCGGAGGAGATGCTCTAATCGGCTCAACCTCTCATCGACTAAACTCAGTCTGCAGTGGCCATTAACGCTCAGCTCTCGGGGCTGGGCACGGAATCGATAGAGGAGTCTCTCGTGCGCTTGACATCTCGCTTCACCGCCGCAGCATCGGCCGTGCTTGCCACCGGCTGCCTGCTCACCGCATGTGGGAAGGACGATGCACCCTCCCCTGATCCGGCTCCTGCAAGCGAAGAAACCACTGCAGCCGCGGAGAAATCCAGCGCGCCGGCCCCGGCAACCACTGCCGAGGAATCCGAGACGCTCTCTCCTGCCGCATCCGAGACTGAGACCAGCTCGGACGCGGAGGATGAATCCTCAACCCGCAACCCCGCCGACCGAAAAGACAAGGACTCCAGCGAGTCCTCTGAACCAAGCGGCACATTCACTGATTCCGTGGAGCAGGCTTATGAGATCTTCGGTGGGCTCGTCCCGGAGGAGATCTTCGCTCAATTCGACCGCTGCGATCCCAACGGCGTGACGGATTCCTTCAACTGCTCCGGTTCCGAGGTGGGACAGTTCCAGTTCTTCAAGTCCAAGACCAAAGCTTCCCAGACCACTCAAGTTCTCACCGAGCTGCGCAGCTCCCGCGTCATCGAGGACAGTGGCAACCGCGTGGTGGGCTGGTCCATGCTGGGCAACACGGCCATCCTCACCGTCGTGGACAACGACGAAGGCCTCATCATGCAGCAGATGATCTCCACGGACCAGGACGATCCGGAAGAGCGCCTCAAGGAGCTCGGCCTGGTCTAAGGGCTGCAAATTCCTTTAGGTCTAGCCTTCGCAGGTCTCGACAGGCTTGCCCTCCGCAAAGTCGTGCATGGCCGTGATGGCGTCATCCAGCGTGTGGACCTTGGCCACCACCATGTCGCCGGTGCCACGGCTGACCGCCTCCGCGCAATTATCTGCAGGTGCCAGGAAGAGCTCGGCGCCCGCTTCCTGCGCGGCGTGCACCTTGTGGACGATGCCACCGATGGGGCCGACCTCGCCGTCCTCACCGATGGTGCCCGTGCCGGCAACAAACCGGCCGCCGGTGAGATCCTCATCGGACAATTTGTCAATCACCGCCAACGTAAACATCATTCCGGCCGACGGTCCACCGATGTCCTGTAGGTTGTAATCCACGGTGATGTCTTCGGTGGGCACCGAGGTCATGAGGATGCCCAGCAAAGCTACGTCGTCGTGCTCTGGGTGTGCGCCGAGGGTCACCGGGACAGTCTTTTCCTCGCCCTTGCGAATAATCCCCAGCTTCACCTCATCACCGGGCTTAAGAGCTCGGATCTTCTCCTGTACCTGGCCAGGCTCCGTGACCTTGTCCCCGTTGACGGCGGTGATGATGTCGGCGTCGTCAAGCGCGCCCGCAGCGGGACTGTCGTCGAGCACCTGTGCTACCTCGATACGCACGGGCTTGTGCAGGTAGTCCATGGCTGCGACGGTGGCCGCTGACTCAGACTGGGTAAAAGCCTGTTGATTGGCTTCCTGAACTTCCTCATCCGTCTTGCCTTGCGGGATGACGCTGCCGATGGGGACGATGGTGTCATCGGTGAAAAGCCACCGCCCCAAAGCTTGAGCCAACGTCATGTTGGTGCGAACAGAGACCGTCGTCATGTTGAGATGCCCCTGCGGCTGAAACGTTTCCGGGGCCTCGACGTTGACCACCGGCTCCCCTTCCACTTCACCCAAGGTGTCCAGGGTAGGACCTGGTCCTTCGGCGGCGTACGGCACCGACAGGGTGATATCGGTGCCGGGGATGTGGTCGACGCTGAGCAGGGTTCCCGTCAACACCACCGGAATGGCTCCCCACGTCAGGGTGGACAGGCGGCGGGATCGGGGGTTCTGCGAAGATTTCACGGAGGATCAGCCTACAGCCTCGTGATGCTTGTTCGCTCTCAGCGTTGCCGTGGTCCTAGAATCCGCGCTAGGAAACCTAGTAGATTAGGCCCCATGAGCAACGGATTCGGTTTTTCCTTCCCCAATAACGACGATGACGATGATAACGATCGTCGCGACCAGAACCCGTTCGGCGCCTTCGGCTTCAGCGCGGGCAACGGTGGCCTAGGAGACTTGTTGAATCAGTTTGGCCAGATGCTCTCCGGTATGGGTTCTTCCATGAATTCCCCGGAGGGTGCCGGCCCGGTCAACTATGACCTGGCCAAGCGCATCGCGCACCAGCAGATCTCCGGCGATAAAGAGATCAATGATAAAGACCGCACTGCAGTGCAGGAAGCCGTGCGGTTGGCGGAACTGTGGCTGGATGATGCCACGATTCTGCCCACTGCCTCCGGCACCGTGACCGCGTGGAATTCTGCGCAATGGTTGGATGAGACTCTGCCGATGTGGCAGCGCATGGTCACCCCGGTGGCGGAGCACATGAACTCCGCGCAGCTGGAATCCCTGCCGGAAGAAGCCCGCGAGATGATGGGGCCGATGACCTCGATGATGAACTCGATGTCCGGCATGAACTTCGGTATGAAGCTAGGCCACGCCCTGGGTGACTTGGCCGCACAGGCTCTTACCGGTTCTGACTTCGGCTTGCCGGTCTCCCCCGCAGGCACCACCGCACTCTTGCCGCACAACATCCAGGCCATAGCGCGCGATCTCAACGTTCCGGGCCAAGAAGTGTTGGTCTATATCGGCGCCCGCGAGGCCGCCCGCCAGCGCCTGTTCAAGCACGTGCCGTGGTTGGTTGAGCGCCTCGTCTCCTCCGTGGAGGAATACGCCATGGGCTTGGTCATCGACACTTCTCACATCGAGGAAGCCACACGCGAGCTCAACCTGGAGTCCGGTGACCCGCAGGCCATCCAGGATGCGATGAACAAGCTGCAGGGCATGGACCTGTCCCCGCGCATCACCTCCCGCAATGCGGGCGCGGCTTCCCGCTTGGAGACTCTCCTGGCACTCGTCGAGGGCTGGGTCGAGCACGTAGTGACCGAGGCCCTGGGTGAGCGCATCCCGTCCACGAAGGCGATGAATGAGGCGTGGGCTCACCGCCGCTCCACCGGCGGCTCCGCAGAAAAGGCCTTCTCCCAGGTCGTTGGCATTGAGCTAAACGCGCCGAAGGTAGAGGCGGCAGCTGAGCTGTGGCGCCGCGCCACCGTCGCAGTGGGCGCCGATAAGCGTGACTCCGCCTGGGACCACCCGGACCTGCTACCTACCGCAGAGCACCTGGAGAACCCGGCTTCCTTCATCGACGGTTTGCTCGATGACACCCCCGACGAGGGCTTTGAAGAAGAGTTTTCCAAGCTGGAGGAGATGCTCCGCCAGCAGGACGCCAGCGCCAGCGATGCTGCTGGCGAGGACAAGAACACGGACGCTGGCGAGGATAAAGAAAACAAAAAGGACAAGCCGGAAGACGAGAACTAGCGGAAGCGCTGGTAGGCCTCGAGGTATCCCTTCGCGCGCTCGGCTTTGGGGGCTCGATCGGCCCACTCCCAAAACTCCGGGCCATGGCCCGGGATGAAGGTGTGTGTTAGCTCGTGGATGATGACGGCGTCGAGGACGTAGTCGGGAACATCCTGCAGCCGGTCAGAAATCCGAATATCTCCCGTTGAGGTAGTGCAACTACCCCAGCGGGATTTTTGGTTACTCACCCACCGGATGGATCCCACCGTGGCGCGGCCCTCCAGAAAGCGGGCATTCAGAGTACGGGCGCGAGAGGACAAGGAGTCGTCGGAAAGCTGCGAAGAGCTGTGCTTCTTGCGGACCTTCGCCACGATGCCATCCACTGCTTCACGTTCCTCCGCCGCCGACATCCAGGCGGGGATGCGCACCTCCACGACGCCATCAACGACGCGGGCTTGGACAGTGCGGCGGCGCCGGGCGGAGCGGATAACGCGTACCTCGGGATTGCTCGACATGACAGGGCATTCTACCTGTGGTGCAATGGTGGCTAAACACAACTGGGGTGGGTTAAAGAACGGGGAGGAAAATCATGGGTGCTAAGACGTACATGTTGGCGCCAGAAACCGTGGTCATTGAACGCGAGCCTGGAATTCTCCAATGTGGGATGGATGCCACGCGCGTTGGGGTCTTCGAAGCCCACCCGCAGCTGGCGGGGCTGCTCAACCGGCTGCGCACTCCGCTGACCCGGCAGACCATTGAAAAGTCCATCGAGAACACAGGCGTTAGCGCCTCCGCTGCTCGCAGTCTGGTCGATGATCTGATTAGCTACCGCGTTCTGTGGCCGGCTCCCCGTCCCCAGCGCGTGGCGGTTTTGGGAACCTCGGTCCTGGCTAATGAGCTGCGCGACGTCCTGCTTAGCGATTCCTTCCAACCCCGTTCCCCTCTCCACAGCGAAACCCCCGCCGAGTACATCGCGAACGTGGCCGGGCACCTGCCTATCGTGGCCGTCGATATGTTGGATGGCGCCACGGAATGGGCACAAGCACTGAGCAATTCCCCGGCGACCTGGCTGCCAGTGTCCATGCTCGATGCCCGCGGCATCATCGGACCGGTCCGCGTAGCTGGAGCCGGTCCCTGTCCGATGTGCGCGCACCTGCACCGCATCGAAGCTGACGAGCAGTGGCACGAGGTGGCTCACCGCGCCGCAGCGGTAGAGCCACCGGGTGATCCCATCGTGCGCACGGCGATAGTGATGCATGCGGTGGTGACCATTCGCCGGCTCTTGGGAAGACCCGCCCCACCCGGGGCACCCGGCGGTAAACCGCTAGCTGGTGAGCTCACGGAGATAGACCTCTACGGCATGGAGCAACGCCGCCTGCTCATTGAACACCCGCGCTGCGCGTACTGCGCCGGTGTTTAAGCGCGGGCAGACGCGATGATCTGCAGCACCTCCGCGCCATAGCGCTCCAGCTTGGAAGGGCCTACCCCGGAGATATCGAGCAGCTCCGCTTCGTTTGTGGGAAGCGCCTCCGAGATCGCTTGCAGGGTAGCGTCAGAGAACACGACATAAGCAGGTACCTGAGAGTCCTTCGCCACGGACGCGCGCCACGCGCGCAGTGCGTTGAAGACATCCTCATCGCCCTCGTATTCACACCACTCGTGGCGGCCTAAGACCTTTTCCGCTGGGCTGCTGAGCTGGCCCGAGCACACCCGGCAGCGGCGCGGGCGATAGCGGCGGTTGGAGGACTGGCTTTCTTCGATTCCTGGCACCACGCCATCCAAGAAACGAGTGCGCTCACGCGAAGCCCGCGAGCCGGTGGTCTTTGCCAGAGCCCACGACAAAGCTAGGTGCTCGCGCGCACGAGTAATGCCGACATAAAACAGCCGGCGCTCCTCCTCCACGTGCTCATCGCCGGCCTTGATGGCGTGGTTGATGGGCAACAGTTTTTCGGTGAGGCCCACGAGGAAGACCGCATCCCACTCCAAGCCCTTGGCTGCGTGGATGGTGGCCAAGGTGACGCCCTCCATCGTGGGGTTGTGCTTATTTTCGGAACGGCGGTGCAGCTCACCGAGCACGCCGGGAAGATCGATGCCCTCGTTGTCCTCCACGATTTGTGCGATGAGATCCACCAGTGCGGTGAGCGACTGCCAGCGCTCACGGGCCTGCGCGCCCTGCGGCTCCGTGGCGGACAGTCCCAGCTCCACGAAGGCCGCGCGCGCCACGGCCACCGGATCGTTCGGCAGATCATCGCGGCGCGTGGCGGCGATGAGCACGCGGATGGCCTCCAAGATCTCTGGGCGGCGGAAGAAGCCTTCGCCGCCGCGGACCTGGTAGACCACTCCGGCGTCGGCAAGCGCCTGCTCAAACTGCTCCGACTGCGCGTTGATGCGGTAGAGGATCGCAATCTCCGAGGCCTTAACTCCCTGGTTGAGCAAGGTCAGAACCTGGCCCGCGACCTCCTTGGCCTCAATCTCCTCAGACTCATAGGCCTTAAACGTGGGCTCGGGGCCGGGCTCGCGCATACCCTGCAGCTCCAGACGGGTTCCCGCAGCGCGGCCCGAAGCCTTTGAGATAACTTCGTTGGCCAAGTCCGTCACCTGCGGGGTGGAGCGGTAGTCTCGCTGCAACTTCACCACAGTGGCCTGCGGATAAGTGCGAGAAAAATTCAGCAAGTACTCCGGGGAAGCCCCGTTGAAGGAGTAGATGGTCTGGTTAGCATCACCCACAACCGTCAGGTCATCGCGCTCCCCCAACCACGCCTCCAACACTCGCTGCTGCAGCGGCGTGACGTCCTGGTACTCATCCACCACGAAGGTGCGGTACTGCTCACGGAATACCTCAGCCACCGAAGGAACGTTCTCGATGGCACCGGCGATATGCATGAGCAAATCATCGAAATCGAGGTACATGACATCCGGGGTGGCCTTCATGTCCTCATAGCGGCGGAAGACCTCCGCCACCTTGGCCGGGTCCCCCGGTGCCTCGCGGTCCGTGGATTCGATGATGCCGGGATAACCCTCGGGGCTGATCAGCGAGGACTTTGCCCACTCGATTTCCCCCAGGAAGTCACGGATGGTGTCCTTGTTGTTGTCCAATCCGAGTGAGCGCACCGCGCGCCCCACGAGGCTGAACTTGTTGTCGATGAGCTGCCAAGGCAGATCCCCCGCAACCTGCGGCCAAAAGTACTTCAGCTGACGGCGCGCCGCGGCGTGAAAGGTTTGGGCCTGCACTCCCCCGACGCCCATGTGATTGAGACGCTCACGCATTTCGCTTGCGGCACGAGTAGTAAACGTGACGGCCAGAACGCGTTGTGGGTTGACGAAGCCCTGGTCCACCATGTGGGCGATGCGATAGGTAATCGTGCGCGTTTTGCCCGTACCGGCACCCGCGAGGATGCAGACCGGGCCGCGCGGCGCCGTGGCTGCGGCCCGCTGGTCTTCATCGAGCAGGGACAGATCCGGTCTCATCACCGTGGAACCACTCCATAATCATCGTGTGTGCAATTGAGCCCTTACGGGCAATGGTCAGTTCTGGCAGTTCAGCGCGGGACACCCACCGCACTTCCGCGAGCTCTCCGTCAGTATCGCACACGGGCCGGACATCCTCCGTGACCGCGGAAAAGCCCACCATCAGCGAACCACTCGGTGGCCAGGGTTGCGAGCCCCAGTAGGTAACTGATTCAACGCGGCGACCGGTTTCTTCCAAAGCCTCGCGGACCATGGCTTCTTCGAGGGTCTCGCCGGGATCGACATAACCGGCAATGAGTGAAAAGAACCCTGAACGGTGCCGGTTGCGAGCCAGAAGAATACGGTCCGTTTCCGGGTGGCGGATGATGCCGATGACGGCCGGATCGAGGCGCGGGAAAACGAGGCGCTCGCCGTCGTGGCCCACGGCCCCCGGGGCAGGATAGGACAGCTCACGCCCAGTGCGCGGATCAAAGCGCGCTTCACGACGGTTACGAATCAGGTGCAGCGCTTTGAGGATATCGCGCTGCCCGTTGAAGAAGGTGGCATCGCGCAACGTCCCGAGCCGCTCGGCGGACTCAGTGTCCACGAGGAAAGCGTGAATAGCCCCGGCTGTCACCACGATATCCCCGGCCGGCTCAGCCAGGTAAACAGGTTGCCCTTGCGGCGTTACCGGAACGCGGCCGGCTTCGGTGACGGGCAGGAACATTAGTTGCCTTCGTCCTCATCTTCATCGGTATCTTCCGCGGCTTGCTGCATCTCGTGCTTGATGTAGAGCAGGCGGTCACCGGGCTTGAGCGCGTAAGCATCTGCCGTGTCGACGCGGTGCAGCTCGTTGTTGCGCAGGACGGCCAGGACGATGTCCGCGAGGTGGCGCGGGTTAGAGCCCACCTCGAATTCGCGTACAGCGCGCTCGGCCACGGAGAAGCCCTCATTCGGAGAGAGGAGATCCTCCATCATCTCCACCACCGTTGGGGTGACGGTGGCAAGGCCCAGGAGGCGGCCGGCCGTTTCCGCGGAGGTGACCACCGAGTCGGCACCGGACTGCAGGAGGAGGTGGCGGTTTTCGGATTCGCGCACAGACGCGACAACCTTGGCCTTCGGATTGAGCTCGCGCACAGACAACGTGCACAGCACCGCGGTATCGTCCGTGGACGGCGTCACCACCACGGAGGAGGCGTGCTGCGCGCCGGCGATGCGCAGGACATCCTGTTTGGTTCCGGAGCCATAGATGGTGACAAGGCCATGGTGCTCGGCGCTGGCTAGGGCCGCACGGTTATTGTCTACGACCACGATTTGGGAGGCTGGGACGTCATCGGCGATAAGCGCGGCGACCGCACCGGCGCCCTTGGTGCCATAGCCGATGACGACGGTGTGGTTACGCAATTGCTTTCTCCAATTCTGGATTTCAAACGTGCGACGGGCTCGATCCGTCAGAACCGACAAGGTAGCACCGACCAACAAAACAAGGAAGAGCAGGCGGGCCGGAGTAACAATAACGAGGTTGATAAAGCGCGCCGTGGGGGTCACAGGGACGATATCGCCGTAGCCCACAGTGGTCAACGACACCGCTGAATAGTAGGCGGCATCGAGGAAAGATAGGTCTTCGCTGTAGCCATCGCCGTCGAAAAAGACGACGATGGTGACGAAGACCAACAGCCCCATGGCCCAAATAACGCGGCTTGCCAGCTGTTTCCACGGGCTGGTGCTCTGCGTGCGCGGGATCGTGATGACGTCGATCAGCGCATGATCTGGCTGCGAGGTCAGCTCAACCTGCGACAAGAAACGCGATGTAAAGCGTTTACCTAAGTGCTTAGGCACGAAGTGCCAACCTCCCTAGACAGTGCGGATTTCCTCGTGAGACTACCTTAGACTCAACCCCGGTGGCGTGGAAACTGCGGAGCTTAAAAGCTCAGCCAACCGTGCTCCGGTGGGCAAGTCATCCGGCTCCAAGAGATAATTCTCATGCACGTAGAAGAACGCCGCGCGGACGGTCTCCACGCCGTGGATGCGCCGCCATGCTTCTGCGTAGACAGCCAGCTGAATCTGCGCCGAGGCCAATGCGGCGCCCTGCGGACGGCGGCCGGTCTTCCAGTCCACGATGAGCCAGGAGCCATCCGGCTGCTGGAACACCGCGTCCATGCGGCCGCGGACAACCGAGTCCCCAATGGTGATCTCGAAGGGTGCCTCGACATAAGCGGGAGTGCGCTGTGCCCACTCGGAGGCCAGGAAAGACTCCTTGAGGGATTCCAAGTCATGGTCCGGTTCGTCGTGCGAGCCTGGCAGCTCGTCCTCCCCCAGCAAGGCTGGGGAACCAAAACGATCCTCCAGCCAGGCGTGGAAAGCTGTGCCGCGCTTGGCATAGGAATTGGGCTTGAAGGGAATGGGGCGACGCTGGCGGCGCGCGAATTGGGTGGGATCCGCCGACATAGCCACCATGTCGGAAGCCGTCAGCTCGCCAGGCAGTTCAACATCGACCACGGGGGCTTGAAGGGCCTTGTGCTCTTCGATGAGCGCACTCGCCTCCTGCTCCCAGAGCCCAAAGACTTCGCCATCACGCAGCGACGGTAAATCCTCCATCGCCGCGCGCACCGCGTCTGCTGCTTTCAGCGCTTCCGCTTGCGGGGTCAGCGAGGGGAAAGACGCCTCTGCAACCGCGCCTTCTGCTTCTTCTTCCGGAACCTCGGGGACCTCCCAATGGACCACCAGATCTGGGTGTTTATCCGCCAGCAACTGCAGGTAGGAATAAGGGCCTTTCTTGCTCTTGCCCTTCTTCTTATTGGTCCCGGAGCCTGTCACCGTCAGCGTGGACTCGGTGCGGGTCATCGCCACATAGAACAGACGGGCCGCTTCCTCCGCTTGGAACTCTCGGTTTTGTTCTTTGAATGCTGTGCACGCCTTGTCGAAGTCGGTACGTGTCACCGCATCCTCAGGGACATCAATGACGTCCTCATCGCCCGGGGCTTTCTCGATTTTGGTCAGGAAGGTTTCCGCCTGTGCCTTATAGCTCGAGGAATCCGCATGTGCCACGCACACGTGCTCCCATTCCAAGCCCTTGGCCTTGTGCACCGTCATGATCTGCACGCGGTTGCGCACGAGCGGGACCTCTCCCAGCTCGAGTCCATCTTCCTTCTCCTTAGCCAGCTCAAGGTAGTCCAAGAGGCCGGCCAGGCCATCCCCGTGGAAGCCCGCGACGAAGTCAGCGAAGGCGTCGAGGTGCGTTGCCCCGCCCGGTTTGCCGGAAGCAAGCACTTCGGTGCGCAGGCCGAAGAGCAGCTCAATGTCGGCGAAAATGTCATTCAACGACTTACCCAGGGAATAGGTGCGCAAGTAACGCAGCTTGGAGGAGACCTCCTCCATGCGTTCCAATCCTTCGGCGCTGTAGCGATCGCGTTCGCCGAGGTCTGCGAGGGCGTCGGCAAGCCCCAGCACCTGGTCCGGGCCCTCCGCAGTGATCTCCTCGACCTGGATAGCCAGGTGCTCCAAAGGATCACCGCCCTCCCACCGCGTGCGGCCCTCGGTGGCGCCTGCCAGGTTACGCTGACGCGAATGCAGCGCCTGGATATCGGCGATGCCCAAGCCGCACATCGGACCGGTCAGCACACGCAGTGCCGCCGCGCTGTCCTGTGGACGCACCAAGAGCGTAGCCACCGCCACGAGGTCTTGGATCTCTGGCTGCCAGAGCAGGCCACCCAGGCCGAAGATCTCATTGGGCACGCCAGCCTCATCCAAGGCGGCGGCGATCAAAGGCGATTGCCTATTGGTGCGCACGAGTACGGCGGCGCTGAAATCCTCGCCTTCCGGCGTGGACTCATAGAGCTGACGAAGGTGCTCAGCGATGAAGGCGCGCTCCTCGTCCTCAGATGTGAAGTAACCCAGCTCAACCGTGCCGGCCGGTGCCGTGGGCTTGGGCGACAGCTCATCGACGGGGCGCTCGCCGGGGCTTGAGGAGAAGAGCTCCGAAGCCACGTCATTGGCCAGCCCCAGCACCGTCGACGGGTTGCGCCAAGAGGTGGTGAGCTGATCCTTCGGCGCCGGGGTGCCATCAGGCTGCGGAAAGTCCGTGACAAAAGCCTCCAGGTTTTCGGCCGTCGCGCCACGCCAGCCATAGATGGACTGCATGGGATCACCAACCGCAGTAACGGATAGTCCCTCGCGCTCGCCACCAAAGAGGGAGCGCAATAGGATGCGCTGCGCGTGGGAGGTGTCCTGGTACTCATCCAACATGATGACGCGGTAGCGCGCGCTTTGTTGCTCACCCAAAAGCGGGAACTTTTTGGCCAGGGTGGCGGCGATGGACATCTGCTCACCGAAGGTGATCACTCCGCGCTCCGCTTGCTCTTTCTTGAGAGCTTCCACCAAGGGCAGGTACTCCAAGCGCAGGCGCTGGATATCCAAGTACTTCTGCAAGTCTTTGCCGAACTCACCTTTAGTCCGGTTGCTCTTTTCTAGATCCTCAGCGGTCTTTCGGAAGATGTCCTCGTGCTCATAGAGATCCTGCGGATCCTTGAGCTCCCCGTCCATCGTTTCCGCGAGCTTGAGCAAGGTCGCGGTCACCGTGGCCACCGCGTTATCGGTGCTCAGCGAGCCCGTGTAGTTGCTGACCACCTCATGAGCGATGGCGTAGCGTTCCGCCTCCGTGATGATGCGGGCATTCGGCTCCACCGGCATGAGCAAGCCATACTCGCGGACGAGATCGCCTGCATAGGAGTCATACGTGCACACGTTGGGGGCGATATTCTCCACCGCCTCAGCCGCCGGGCTGCCCGGGGCAAGGATTCCAGAAGAACGCAGCGTCAACAGCTGGCGGCGGATGCGTTGCTCCAGTTGCTGGGCGGCCTTGCGGGTAAAGGTGAGACCGAGGACCTGCTCCGGCCGCACCAGACCGTTTGCCACGAGTGAGACCACGCGGGAGGCCATCGTCTCCGTCTTACCGGCGCCGGCGCCGGCCACGACGAGTTTCGGACCGAGCGGACCATCGATAACAGCGGCCTGTTCCGGGGTGGGAGGAAAAGGCTTGCCCAGCGCGGCAGCAAGCTCCTCAGAGCTGAAGTGTTGAGCCGGATTCTTAGGCATTGGTCACCAGACCTCCTTCATTCATCACGGGGCAAATAGAGCGGATTGGGCAGCGATCACAATCGGCATTCTCGCGCGCGGTCAGATCCGGTCCGCGCAGCTCAGCCACGAGTGCGGGCAGCATTTGTGCAAATTCCGCAAGCTCTTCTGGGGGCTTGGTGGCTTGTTCTCGGGTGGGCACGGAGGCAGCGCTCGACCGCGGGAACACCAGAACACCACCGCCTCGCGGCAGGCCATCACCGGTCCGGATGGACACGTCATGAGATTCGCTACCTGGTTCTGCTGCAGCCCCGACGAGCTGTCCGTGTGCTAGCGCCAATTGATACGTCCTGAGCTGAGTGTTGTCCTGAGCGCTGGTCGCCGACGGGACTTTTGTCCCCGTCTTGAGATCCACCACAACATAGTCCTCGCCGGCTTTTGCCAGCCGGTCGATGAACCCACGGATGGTGACATCGGGGCCAATATCCACGGTGACCGGGACCTCGACGCCCACGGGCTCAAGCGAGACTGAACTCGAGAGCACCCAGCCATGGGTGCGGTCGATGAGGCGTTCAAAGTCCGCGCGTTCAGCTTCTCGGTGCCACGCTGGGCCTTCCACAAGCGAGTCGAAGGCATCGAGCACCAGCTGCTTCGCAGGCTCTACGGCCGCGCCGCGGCCTAAAGCCTCCAAGAAGGCATGCGCCAGGTTGCCCCGCACGAGGTTGATGTTCGAGGAATCATCTTCCACCAGCTGCCCCAGCACGGCGTTGAGCGGGCACGTGAGCAGGGCATCGACCCGGGACGGCGATACTGTGCTCGCACCACGCAGCGGCAGCTCGGAGGCCACGCCGCGCGCGGCCCACCAGTGATCCGGATGCGCCCCTGGGACCCCAGCCTTTGCCAAACGTGCCAACTGCCGTACCGCTTGGGAGCGCTCCGCCTCTCCGGTTTCCGGATCGGTAGCGCAGCGACGTAGCTGCGCCACGAAGGAAGGCACTGACAACACCGAGACATCGAGGGGATCCACTTCCTCATCCCCACGTGAACCGCTGTGCAGTGTGACCGGGCTCGGATCCGGAACCTCGAGGCCCAACTCGCGCGGCCAGGCCTGGCGCGCCAAGCGCTTGCCGGCCTCCCGGCGCGCTTGTGCACCGGGAACATCGACTCCGCGTGCAGAAAGGAATTCGTCGATGAAGCGGGAGGGTTCCTCCACCACATCGCCCTCCGGCGAATCCACCGCCACGATGAGCAGGCGGCGCAAGTGGCGGGTGGTAGCCACGTGGAAGAGGCGGCGCTCCTCCGCTAAGCGCCCGGACACGTGGCTCACCGGTGTGCCGGGCGTAATGTCGCGGTCGATGAGATCAATGAGGTCTTCTTGTCCAAAGAGGGAGCCGGTCTCCCCCACCGAGGGCCATGTGCCCTCTTGAACGCCCGCCACAATGACGGTGTCCCACTCGCGCCCCACCGCGCCGTGCGCAGTGAGGATCTCTACAGCATCGGGCAAGGCCGCGCGACGGTCGCGCACGCCGGTAGGCAGCTCCTGCTCCGTGATGTGCAGGATGAAGGACTCCAACGATGCCGCCGGACGGCGCTCGGCGTAATCACCGGCAGCGTCGAACAACGCCATCATCGCATCCAGGTCGCGGTCTGCCTGCGAGCCCGCGGCACCACCGCGCAGAGCCGCTGCCTGCAGGCGCGTGTCCAAACCGGTGGCCTGCCACACCTCCCAGAGGACTTCCTCAACGGCAGCTCCCGCGCGCAGGGCCGCACGCCCGGCAGACAGCACCCCGCGAATGCGCGCCAGAATCGCTTCCTCGCGCTCCGTGAGGAGGTTGTTGAAGTCCGGCAACTCACCGTCCAGCAACTCACGCAGCGATTCCATTCCGCGCTGCTCCGGCTTCCAACGGCGCAGGCCGCGGATGAGTCGGCGCAATGTTACCGGGTCAGCTCCACCGACAGGCCCAGTAATCAGGTCCTCGAGCTCTGCAGGATCGAGTTCGTTCTCCAAGGCACGCAATGCCAGGAGCACTGCTTTGACCAAGCGCTGCTCTGCAAGCACGACGTCCGTGGGATTGATATGTACCGGCACGCCAGCGCTGAGCAGTGTGCGACGGGCGGGACCAATATCCCCGGTGGAGCGCACTATCACCGCGATATCGCGCCATTGCACCCCGTCCTCGAGGTGGCGGCGGCGAACCGTATTAGCCAAAACATCGCGCAAAGTACCGCGGGAATCCACAACGCTGACGCACGCCGGGGAAGGCGTGCGGTGCGTAGAGTTCAGACGCAGCTCGTTCTCTGCCTCCCAAGTGGTGAGGAATTCCGAGTTGGCACCGCGGAAGGCAAAGACCGCTTGGTCGGGGTCACCACCAATCACTGTGAGGCGAGCGGTCTTTGCCAGCTCAGCAATTAATTGTCCTGAGGTCGGGTCCAGCAGCTGGGCATCATCGACCACGATGGTGTGCCATGGATGCTCACGCAGCAGCTCCGGGCGCAGAAGAACCTGGCTAACCAGCTCCGCAGCGGAATAGGAATGCGAACCCGCCAGCGCCTGGGTGCGCTCATATTCGCGCAGGAACTCGCCCGCTGCCGCCCACATGGGCCGGGAGTAGCGCTGTCCCAGTTCCTCCAAATCTGAAGGCCCCAGGCCGCGTTCGATGGAGCGCAGCAACAGGTCACGCAGTTGGCGCGCAAACCCCACGTACTCAAGGGCTGGGCGCATCTCCTCCGGCCACGCGCCCCTGCCATCGGCAGCATGTCCCTGGAGCAATTCACGGATCACCGCATCCTGCTCAGCACCGGTAATGAGGCGCAGCTCTTCCTCGCTGCCTTGGCGCAGGAGCGCAAAAGCCAGCGAGTGTACCGAGCGCACCATCGAGGTCTGCGCGGCGTAGTCATCGAGGTTTTCAGCTAACTCGCGGCGCAGCAACGAGCCGGATTCCTTGGACGGGGCAACGACAAGGATGCCGGAGGCATCGGCGCCGGCGTTCAGTTGTGCCAAGACAACGTCGATAAGCAGGCTCGATACTCCCGATCCCGCCGCTCCCAGGACTCTCCACGTGCCCTGTTGCGGCAATGGCACGTCCCACGTGCGCGAGGCAGCACGACGTCTTCGGGGAATAAGGCGGACATCCGGCGAGGGGGGAAGCGTGACGCCGGTACGTGTGGGGGATTCGCTGCTGTACTTCACGCCCTACAGTCTGTCAGATGTTGCGGACACGAGGGCCGCTTCTACCCTTTCGATGTTCGAACGCACGGTCGCCTTTGACCGCGGGTGCAGGATATTGACGTAACGGCGGTACGCCACAGCACGCAAGAGCAACTGCTGTATACCGGGCACTGACGCAAAGCGAGCAC
Source organism: Corynebacterium sp. HMSC062E11 (assembly GCF_001811845.1). NCBI lineage: Bacteria > Bacillati > Actinomycetota > Actinomycetes > Mycobacteriales > Corynebacteriaceae > Corynebacterium > Corynebacterium sp. HMSC062E11. The sequence continues at coordinate 8,520 of NZ_KV806775.1, read as the reverse complement.
AAATCTCATCGTCCACCGCCCCTGCAATGAGGCCATCCACCATGACCACCGCGGCGGACCAGCCCACCGGGCGCGGGGCCGCGGAAGGCACAATATCAGTCAGCGCCGGCGGGTTAGCCCCGGAGAACACCGTGGTCCCCAGGACATCCACGTGCGCGGTGACCAGCGGAAGCCCTGCAAGCTCAGTATCGGAATAGGCCTCACCGCTCTCCTCCCAGGCAGCCCTCTCCGCCCGCGCAAAAACATCTTCGCGCCTATCCAGCGTGGGCAATGGCGCCAGCGCTAGGGCCTCATCGAGCCGCAGCGCCAACTGGGCAGTCTCATCAATGCGCCCGCGCAACTGCCCCTCCACGAACTGCGTGGCCTTCCACCCGGCAGCCGTGTAGCGCCCATCCGCCGTCAGCACCGGGCGGGCAATGCGCGCTCCCGGCAGACTGAGCTTCTCGCGCACCTTGGCGGACCAGCTGGTCCACGCGCGAGCTTCGGCAAAGACAATATCCCCGACGCGAATCCCGTTATCCCAGGCAGGCCCCACGAGCTCTCCCTGCGTTCTGCGGGGATGGAACTCAGCGTTAAAGGCTGCAAGAACGGGCTCAGGAGGCAATGGCATTGGGGAAACAGTCCTTTTTAGCTTCGGGCCGATTTACTCGGGTTTGGTGTGATCGGAACTTGCGGGAGTCGGATAGGGCCAGGGGTTCGGCTCACAGGTGACATCCTCATCCGGATAGATCTCGTTTGGCTCTTTCTCAAAGAGCTGCGCGTTGTTCAAGCTCAGCGTCTGCTGCATCATGACCGGTGCGAGTTTACCGGCGCCGCCGCAGGGCTGGTGCGCGGCGAATCCGATGGCGTGGCCAAACTCGTGGTTGATCAAGTACTGGCGGTAATTGCCCAAATCCCCCTCAAATGGTGCAGCGCCCCGGACCCAGCGGGACTCGTTGAGGTTCACCGTGGACTCCCCGGTAATGGTGGTATGGCACGAGGTTTCTGATTCCAACTGCGCGCCGCACAACTTCGCCGTAGTCCCCAGCGAGGTCAGGCGGATGTGCGTATCGGGATTGTCATCAGCCTTGACGTGGATGAACTCAAAGTCGCCGTTGGCGGTCCAACCTCGGGGGTCGGCCAGGGTGGCGTCGACCAGCGCTACGACGGCCCTATCGCCGCCATAGGCGGAGGTATCCACGCCATTTTCGATTTCTACTGAGAACCGGATGGTTTGCTTCCCGCCTTTGCCCGCATGCATGGAGGATGGGCCCGCGTCGCGGTAGGTTTCATCACCTTGCTCCGTGAAGGCACCGCCGGCGGGCAAGCCATCCTTGGCCGCGGCAACTGCGCTGGCATTGGCGGGATCAGGCCCCTTGGGGGAGGGTGCGTCAGCAGCCGCAGTGCTTGCCGACGTCTCCCCTGTCACCGACACCTCCGCATCCTGGGCTGGGGAACGAAAAACATCAACCAGCACCCACACCGTGATGACGACCATGACGGGAATCGCCACCACTCGCCACCATCCGTACTCGCGAGCAAAACGCTCCACCGCCGAGACGAACTGTGGGCGCTGCTTAAGTTCCGCGGGATTATCCATGGCCATTTAGGCTACCCGCTGAGGCAGCGAGCGCGTACTTAGCCTGCGAATCCAACGGTGTGGGCGCGCACGGTGCCGATTTCCACGTAGACCACACGCTCGGTACGCACGATGTAGGTGCGGCCCTTGGTGTCCTTCAATTCGAGAGTGGAGTTCTCCCCCAAGGCGTTGTTGATGGTCTGGGTCAGCTCTTCTCGCTCACCATCCGCGTGAATGACCAGTTCGCGGGCGGTATCGGCGAAGCCAAATTTGATGTCCATGTGGTGTCTACTCCCTTAGATCGTGTTCTTTAGTCTGTGCCGTGAGGCCTGCGCCCCCGGCGCTCTAATGGCCCCACTATAGCCACGTCCTCTACTATCAAGGTGTGCTTGCCCCGAAATCATCCCGCGATTCCCGTGAATCCCCTACCTTTGCCGAGCTCGGCGTCGCCGTAGAGATCTGTGATGCCCTCGCTGAGAACGGGATTACGCACACCTTCGCCATCCAAGAGCTCACCCTGCCCATCGCCCTGAATGGCCACGACCTCATTGGCCAAGCGCGCACCGGCATGGGCAAAACCTATGGTTTCGGTGTGCCGTTGCTGGATCGCGTTTTCGATGACGCCGACATCCCGGAGCTCGACGGCACTCCCCGCGCGCTGGTCATCGCGCCGACCCGTGAGCTGGCCATCCAGGTCAGCGGGGACCTCAAGGTTGCTGCCGCCAATCTTCCGCTCAGCATCGTCACCCTGTGCGGCGGGCGCCCCTATGAAGAGCAAATCACACAAATCAAGAGGGGCGCGGACGTCGTCGTGGGCACTCCGGGCCGCCTGCTCGATCTCTGCCAGAAGAAGCACCTGTCCTTCGAGCAGGTCAGCGTTCTGGTTCTGGATGAGGCCGATGAGATGCTGGACTTGGGCTTCCTGCCGGATATTGAGAAGATTCTCTCCCTCCTGCACGGCAACCCGCACCAGACCATGCTCTTTTCCGCCACCATGCCCGGGCCCATCGTGACGCTGGCCCGCACCTTCCTCACCAAGCCGGTCCACATTCGCGCCGAGTCCGGCGACGCCCAACAGACCCACTCCTCCACGCGCAAGGTCACCTTCCAGGCACACCGCATGGACAAAATCGCGGTCTTGGGAAAGATCCTGCAGGCAGAAGGCCGCGGGCGCACCATCATTTTCACGCGCACCAAGAGCTCGGCAGCCGCCGTCGCAGACGAGCTCGCGCAGCGCGGCTTCAGCGTGGGCGCGGTCCACGGCGATTTGGATCAAAAGGCTCGCGAGCGCTCGCTCTCCGCCTTCCGCGAAGGCACCGTGGAAATACTCGTGGCCACGGATGTCGCTGCTCGCGGCATCGACGTCGATGATGTCACCCATGTCATTAATTATCAGGTGCCGGATGACCCCATGACCTTTGTCCACCGCATTGGCCGCACCGGCCGCGCTGGCCACACCGGCACGGCGGTAACGCTCGTTGGCTACGATGAGCTGAGCAAATGGCAGGTTATCAACGATGAGCTTTCTCTGGACCAGCCCGAGCCGCCACAGTGGTTCAGCACCTCTCCTGAGCTTGCGCAAGCGCTCGATATTCCCGAGGGCGTTTCTGACACCGTTGGTCCGCCCACCAAGGTGCTGGGCGCAGCGAAGCGTTCGGGCTCGCGCGGGGAATCGCCGCGTGGAGGCTCCTCGCGTTCCTCGGCGGCTTCCACCCGCGCCTCTCGCCGCACCCGTTCCCGCAAACGCAATCCCCGTCAAGGAGGGCATCGATGAGCACCGAGCACACCCAGGAAGCCCAGCTGGATAAGGCCCGGGCAAAGGTCGACTCGTCGAAGAAGGCTCCCATTCTGCGCTCCACGAAGGCGGACTGGATTGCCGTGGGCGCCATCAGTGCGGTCTGCGCCATCGCCATCGGCGGCGCGGTCATCACCGCACCCATTCATAAGGCGGAGCTCACCCCGGCGGTGGACGCCGCGTCCGGCGATGAACCGGCGCTTCTCGATGCCATCCCGAGCTCCCTCACCGAAGCCTTCAGCCTTCCCAATACTCTCGTGCCGGGACAGGCTCGCGCGGTATCCTCCAACGGCCTGTTAATCACCCATGACGGCGATATGCTCAGCGCCTCGAACGCCTCCGGCGACGAAGTGTGGACCTATCAACGCCGCGATGCCGACCTGTGTTCGCTCACCACAGCGTGGAACAAAATTGTGGCTTCCTATGACGCAGGCAATGGTTGCGGCGATGTAGTGGCGATCGATGCCGCCACCGGCCAATACTCCGATACCCGCAGCGCCCGCAATTCCGAGGAGGTGGTCCCCATCATGTCGAATGACCGCGTGGGCACCGTTTCCGCAGAGCGCGTAGAGCTCTGGCGCTCGGATCTTGTGCGCTCGGTTGAGTACGGTGATGTCGACGCCAAACAGGAGCCAAACCTCCAGCCCCACGAGGACTGCGCCATCACCTCAGCGCTGACCCGCACCGAAACACTGGGTATCACCGAAACCTGCCCAGATTCCCCAGACTCCACGTGGCTGCGCATCCAAAATGCCACTCCTGAGGATTCCCGTTCTCCGGAAATTACAAAGGACATCGAAATTGAGGATCCTGGTGCGCGCCTCATCGCCTACGGCCAAGAGGCAGCCGCGGTCTTCCTCCCCGGCGATTCACCGCGCATCGTCTCTTATAGCTTTGAAGGTGAAACACTGTCTTCCACGGACGTTGAGCCTTCGAAGTCCATCACCAACGCCGCGTCCCCCTTTGCGCCCGCGATTGCGGATCTGCCGCACCACATGTCGTGGTTCGACGGCGAGCGTCTTTATCTCTTTACCCCTACAGAGCTCAAGGTGGATCACATTCTCGAGCAAGCGGTGGGAACCGGCGTCGCGGTCGACGAACGCCTACTCGTCCCCACTGAGGAGGGGATCGACGTGGTGAACTGGTCTACCGGGAAAACCGAGAAGACCATCCCCGTTGACCGTGACGGCTATTCCGGCCCGATTTCGCTAACGCTAGCGGGCACGGTCATCGTTGAGCAGCGCGGCGACACCACTGTGGCGCTCACCGCCGCCTAGGCGTGCCCTACTAAAAGTGGCTTTCAGCCCACTGCGCCGCCTCGGGCCGCGCCATAAGCAGGTATAGGACGAGCCCGGCGCTTGCCAAGGTCACGATGCCTAGCAGCGCTGAGCCGCCGTTAAACATCTGAAAAGCCATGGCGCCCAGGATGAATTCCACCAGCACGATGGCTCCGCGGCCCCAGCGTTTGCCTTTGACGAAGGCCCACGAGCCGACGATGACAAAGCCAAACACGATAAAGATGAAGATGGCAGTGCCCAGGCCCACGAAGCTCGATGCGCCGGAATCAGACACCATAGAGCCGTTCTCAGCGCCAGCAACCTCACGGACTATGAGGAAGATGCCGAAAATGATAACCGCGATGGATTGGACCACGGCGATGCCGGCAGCCGCCATCACCGTACGCGGTGCACGGTTTTCGGCAGCTCGGTCAGGTGTCGTTGAGGGCTGGTTCTTCTTCTTATTCACGGGCGTTTAGTCTACTTCCCTGCCCCATGGTTTAGGCAGTCTCCACGCCAAAGCTTCACCCTCTGCCAATTCAGCCGCCGCGGTACTCGCACGTCCTGTACTCAGCTTCGGCTTTCCTCCTGCTGTGTTTTCGGGGGCAGCGAGGAGGTTGATGGATTTGACGCGATCCAGGTCACCACACTCACCCCAATCTCCCCGTCGCCGCAGGTAGGGGAACTACTGACAGGCTTCTTACAGCCGCCCACCCATTAGAAAAGTGCAAATTGGAAGAATATATTTAGTGACGTTGGACACTTTTCACCCTTTACCCCTAGCGGACTTTGAGTAAACGTGTCATTATTCTCAGGTAGCAAAAACAACGAGCTGTTAAATCAGTTCTTAACTCGGAGAATCCTTCGAGTTAACAGAAAGTGAACCACGGCGGCGTCGACGCTGGCCCTAACTCGAGACAGGGCCCCACTGACCGCAGACCAGTCCACTTACACCCAGTAGCACTCAGTTCAGTTCACCACCGTGGACTGCCCTTGGTGCGCCTACTTCGCCCACTGCTGTCAAAAATTTGTTAGGAGATTTCAATCATGGATTGGCGCCACGAAGCCGTTTGCCGCGACGAGGACCCGGAGCTCTTCTTCCCTGTCGGTAACTCCGGCCCCGCACTCACCCAGATCGCTAAGGCCAAGCTGGTCTGCAACCGCTGCCCAGTTGCCTCTTCCTGCCTCAAGTGGGCCCTCGAGTCCGGCCAGGATGCCGGCGTGTGGGGCGGCCTTTCTGAGGAGGAGCGCCGCGCTATCAAGCGCCGCAACCGCAGCCGCGGCCGTGCCCGCGTATCTGCCTAAACAGACACACCCCCGATTAACACCCAGGCATACCCTGCCGCTACAGTTGAATAAGTTCATTTACCCTTAACCGAAGGAGTACGCGATGAGCAAGCGTGGCCGTAAGCGCAAGGATCGCCGCAAGAAGTCCGCTAACCGCGGCAAGCGTCCTAACGCATAACGTCAGCATTCAGGGCTCGTTCCTCACCCCAACACCGTGGGCGGGAACGAGCCCTTTGCTTATCCCCAGGTAATTTACCTATCCCCAGGTAATTTCAGTCCTCGTAATCTGCACGCTAATGCGTTGGCGCAGCGACTGCGGCGCGGCCTGTCCCCCACAGCACTTGCGTACGAGTGCCCGAACTACTTCCTCGCTCTCAAGGCGTTGCTGGCAGGCATCGCACTGCGCAAGATGCTCGCGGATTGCCATAGCTCGCGCGTAGCTCGTCGATTCATCGAATAGTTCCCTAAAGAGCGCTTCAACCTCCGGAGAGTTACACGCACCGCAATTGCGTCCTGTTGCGCGTTCCATTACTTCTCCTCCATCTCTGGGTGGTTGCGACCAATGCCTTTTTCTCGTGCTACGTCCTTCAACGCCGCGCGAAGCAGTTTTCTTCCGCGGTGGAGGCGGCTCATCACCGTTCCCAACGGTGTACCCATCACGTCCGCGATTTCCTTATAAGCCAGGCCCACTACATCCGCGTAGTACACCACCATGCGGTAGTCCTCCGGTAGGTCATTCATGGCCTCGGAAATCTCCGAATCCGGCATCTGTTTGAGGGCCTCGACCTCCGCCGATTCCAAGCCCGTGGAGTCATGCCCGGCCGTGGTATACAGCTGAAAGTCGCTCAGCTCATCCGCAGAGGATTCCAGCGGACGACGCTTGGCCTTCCGGTAGGAGTTGATGTAGGTATTCGTCATGATGCGATACAGCCAGGCCTTGAGATTCGTCCTCTGTTTGAAGGAATCAAAATTGCTATAGGCCTTGAGGTAGGTCTCCTGGATGAGATCCTCTGCATCCTGGGGGTTGCGCGTTAGGCGCATCGCTCCGCCATACAGTTGATCCAGCAAGGGCAAGGCTTGCTCCTCAAACAATCGCTGTTTCTGAAGCGTCTCGCTCGTCGTTTCGGTGGCCATGCTCACCATCCTAGCGCTCCGGACTAGGGTGGATTCTATGGCCAAGAAGACCCCGCACGCCGCTACCCCCGCTCTCAAAATCCTCGAAGAGGCAGGAATCGACCACAGTGTCTCCACCTTCGACGGTGGCCGCGAGCACTTCGGCGACGCAGCCGCGGCGGCGCTCGACGTCGAGCCTGAGCGCATCTTCAAAACCCTCGTCATCGACCTGAGCGCCGGCAAAGGCCCCAAGCGCCAGCTCGCCGTGTGCGTCCTTCCGGTTACCTACCAGCTCAGCCTCAAGAAGGCCGCCGCTGCCTTCGGCGCTTCTAAGGCCACGATGGCCGCGCCTGCCGACGCCTCCAAATCCTCCGGCTACATCCCCGGCGGCATCTCCCCGCTGGGACACAAGCACATCCTCCCGACAGTGGTTGATGAAACGGCGCTGCTTTTCGACACCATCTTTTTCTCCGGTGGCAAGCGGGGACTCGACATCGAGATGAACCCGGAGGATCTCCCCCGTGTGCTCGACCTTTCCTTCGCTGACGTGCTCGCCGCCTAAACCTCACGCGCTAGAACTGTGATGTCTAGTGGCTTTTTGGACGTTTACGGCAGTGAAATAGCCGTACTAGTCAAAAATCTTGACATCACGGGGACGTGCCACCTATAGTCAGAGTCAGAAAGTAAGGACATGGTCCCTTGCTATGACTAAAAAGGGTCTTCTGGACGTATGCGCCAGATGGCTCTTTTTTATTGACTAGGACGCTTATTAAATACCTTTGATACCTGGCTTCGGGACGACACCCACGTTGCAATTTGGTGATCCATCGAATCAATCAATTCAAACGCTCTCCGCGATTCGACAATCACGTTCACATTCAGAAGACTGTCCATGTGAGCGACTTTATTACGCAAATCGTTACAGTGCGATACGTTCCAATACGTAATCGATCCGTCGGGGTCGGTCACATTAGGGAACGCAGACTTAATAGCCTGATTCCATAAAACTTGTCGTCCTACATTCTCGGGTGCAGCGTGATTAGCGTTAGGGTGATGATTCGGTAGTAGCGTACGCCAAAGACCGAAAGTCGTATGGGAAAGCACATCATCATGAGTGATAGCACAACCGTGACGAGGATGAGATGAAGGACGGCAATCTACCGCTGCTTGTGCACGCCTAATCGCCGTTGACCTCTTGGAGCCGACAATCGAACGCAAGGGGCGAGGAGGCGGATCAAGTAGCCAGCTTTGAGGACCATTATTACGGGCGTTCCAAGCAAGCAATTCCTTGTCAATTGCGTTTCTCAGAAAGATTTCTGTTAACGCCAAAACATCTTTAACAGCAGACGATAACTCTGCATGCCATCCATATAACGCCAGCGCGCGCTTACAGTTCCCGCCACACTCATCCAAAAACGGTTGCATGCGAGCATCCGACAATCGGTCGACAATATGCCTTCGGACCTGACCCCTGTTTGGTAGACACCTGA